>JALONV010000073.1 GCA_025454755.1 Bacteroidales bacterium
TTCGACAGGAGCTGGTATAACAGGGCAGGCGTCGAAAAAGTGATGGGCTTTTGCACAAACGAAGAGTATGAAGAGTTCCTCAGATCATGTCCTGAGTTCGAAAGGATGCTCATCAGGTCAGGTATAATCATTATAAAATACTGGTTCTCAGTAAGCGACCACGAACAGGAAAAAAGGTTCCAGGACAGGATAGAAGATCCTACGAAACGCTGGAAAATAAGTCCTATGGATGTTGAGTCGCGCGATAAGTGGGTTGAATATTCAATGGCCAAGGATAAAATGTTTTCTTATACCGATACCAAACAATCTCCATGGTATGTTGTACATGCCGATGATAAAAAAAGGGCAAGGCTGAATACAATTGATCACTTTCTGTCGCTTATTCCATATAAGGATCTGACACCAAAACCATTCAAGTTGCCGCCATTGAAGCACGACGTAGCCTACGTCAGGCCGCCGGTTACAGACCAGACATTCGTTCCGGAAAAATATTAAATGTATCGTGCAATCATGCAATCTTGCCATCCTGCAATCTATTATTCTGCCTGGATAGCACGATTGCACAATTGCACGATTGCACGATCTTTCTTATTTTTGCCATTTACTTATATTTAACCAGAAATGGCAAACAAGCCTTCCATACCTAAAGGGTCACGCGACTTCTCACCTGAAGAGATGCAGAAGAGGGAGTATATTTTTGATACCGTTAAGAAGGTCTTCAAAAAGTATGGATATCAGCCTATTGAGACGCCTGCAATGGAAAACCTTTCTACACTTCTTGGAAAATACGGAGAAGAGGGAGACAGGCTGATATTCAGAATACTTAATTCAGGTGATTTCCTTTCAGGTATTGAAGATTCTGACCTTAAGACCAGGGATACGGCAAAGCTCTCATCACGACTCTGTGAAAAGGGATTAAGATATGATCTCACCGTACCGTTTGCCCGCTATGTGGTCCAGTATCGCGATAAGATTGTCTTTCCGTTTAAAAGGTACCAGATACAACCGGTATGGCGTGCCGACAGACCACAGAAAGGAAGATACCGCGAGTTCTTCCAGTGCGATGTGGATGTTATCGGCAGCGATTCACTATTGAATGAATATGAATTACTGAGCATAATCGATGATATCTTTGCCATCCTGAAAATTGCTATTGTAATTAAGGTAAACAACAGGAAAGTGCTTGCCGGGATCGCAGAATATATTGGTGAAAGTGCAAGAATGACCGATATAACAGTAGCAATAGACAAGCTCGATAAAATAGGCATTGATACTGTAAATGAGGAACTCAGGGAAAAAGGTGTCTCAGCAGATGCGATTAAAAAACTTCAGCCGGTTATTGGGTTGGAAGGCGATACAAATGCTAAACTTCAGAAGCTTGAAACACTTCTGTCAGCATCGTCAACAGGCTTACAGGGTGTTTCAGAACTTAAAACCCTTTTCTCATATATTGAAAAGAAAAATACCGGTTGCAGGATTGAACTTGAGCTTACACTTGCAAGGGGGCTGAATTATTATACCGGTGCAATCATCGAGGTCAAATCTGTTGATGTAGCTATCGGCAGTATCTGCGGAGGCGGCCGTTATGACGACCTGACCGGTATATTTGGTCTGGAAGGCATATCGGGAGTTGGTGTTTCATTCGGAGCCGACAGGATCTATGATGTAATGGAGCAGCTTGGACTTTTCGGACAGTTAACTGTATCTGCAACTGATGTCCTGGTTCTGAATTTTGGTGATGCCGAGCTTAAGTACGCTCTGTCAATACTCGATCTGCTGAGGGCAAAGGGAATCAGGACAGAACTCTATCCTGATCCTGTAAAACTAAAGAAACAGATGTCGTATGCTGATGCAAGAAGGATACCTTACATTATTATCGCAGGTGAAGAGGAGATAAAGGCACGCGAAGTAACTGTTAAAGTTATGTCTTCCGGGGAGCAGAAAAGAGTAAAGGCTGATGACCTCTGCTCTCTTTTTTCTGAAAAAAGTGTTTCCTGATTTTAGACACTACTTTGGAAGAGGATTCGGCCTTTCCTGTCGCCTGTCCTGCAATTCTTTAAGCAATAACAGTTTATACTGGTTCTCAGCCTGAAAGTACCTCAGTATCTTGGCAGGAGGAAGTATTTGCTTCATATTATTATAGAACTCCTGGCTCAGCGCGGCTTCCCGGACTTCCAGCCCGACATATTTATCGCCGAGTTCTGTAAGCTCTTTATCCGATAAGGTTGCCGTGTTCTGAACGACAGACCTGTTGATCTGTACCCTTTCCGACTGGATTTTTATTTTCTTTTCCTGGTAATCATTGTAAACAGGCCAGAATTTTTCGGCCTCCTTTGAGGAAAGATCAAGTTTCTGGGTGAAGAAAGCAATCCTGTAGGAATTAAGTCTTTCACGGTTAGGATTCTGAGCTGTCACTCCTGCTGTTGACAGGATCATCAGTGCAGCTAAAATGAATGCTCCTCTTTTCATGACCGTATATTTATAAGATTTCATAGATTTCATTCAAGTCAATATTTTCAACTATAAGATAATCAATAATTTCAGCATTGCTGACTTCGTGTACACCATCATATGAAGCTACGGCGGGGATGCCTTCTTCAAGCGTAAGGATATCGATATCATTAAGATATGTGTCAGAGAATTCCTGGAGACTTATTTCAGGGAGCTTTCCTGTGATATCTGAAGGCCTGAAAATCTTCAGCGCTGTATAGCTTAAAAGAATCAATACAGCAACAGAGGCTGCAACTGCAAGAAAAGGCTTCAGTCTGCGGTATATTCCTTCAGGTTTTGTTTCATTCACTTTTCCTGCATTTGAAGCGATGATCTTCCTGTTTACCTCCTCAAAGTAGTTTTCCGGTACTTTGAAAGGATTCTTGTCCGCTATGTCTTTTAAATCTTTCATCACTCACTTAGATGTCTTATGTTTAAAAAGGTTTAACTCAATCCCAGGATTTCTTCAATTTTTTTTACGGCATGATGATATGATGCCTTGAGTGCGCCCTCAGAGGTTTTAAGAACCTTGCTCATTTCCTCGTACGGCATTTCGTCGTAATACCTCAGATTAAATACAATACGCTGTTTTTCAGGTAATTGAAGTATCGCATTCTGAAGCTTGATCTGAGCTTCATCGCCGTCGAACCAGGTACTTCCCTCAGCCGAATTTGCAAGGTAATTACCAATATCGTCAATAGAAACAGCTGCGTATCTTTTTCTTTTATTGATAAGGGTAAGGGATTCATTGGTCGCAATGGTATAGAGCCATGTATAAAGAGCGCTTTCATTCCTGAATTCCCCTATTTTTTTCCAGGCATTTATAAAGGTATTTTGCAATGCGTCATCAGCATCCTCGTGAATTATCACCAGGCGACGGATATGCCAGTAAAGTCTTTTGCTGTAACTCTCCACAAGAAGCCTGAAACCTCTGTTGGTATCTGTTCTCAGCAGCTGTATTATTTCTTTATCCTGATCAGCAAATCCCAAGAGAAAACATCTTTAATACTTAGATGAAAGATAGTGGAAAAGGTTTAAAGTTAATTGTAACTTTGCATCCATATTTTAAATGATTTCTGATGGCACTACAATGCGGTATTTTAGGCATAACCAATGTTGGAAAGACTACTATATTCAACTGTATATCAAATACAAAAGGTGAAACCAATGCTTTTGCATTCAGCGCTACAAAGTCAAATATGGGGATAGTTCAGGTTCCGGATAAAAGACTCTATGAACTTGAGAAACACCAGGTTACAGAAAAGATAGTCCCGACAACTGTGGAAATAGTCGATATTCCCGGACTGGCAAAAGGTTCAAACAAGGGTGAAGGTGTGGGAAACAAGTTTCTGGGGGATATTCGAAATACCGATGCAATTATCCATGTTTTAAGATGCTTTGATGATGATGCCCTTCCCCATATCGACGGATCTGTCGATCCGGTCAGAGACCTGGAGACAATAGACTTTGAACTGCAGGTCAAGGATATTGAATCGGTTGAAAAAAAGATAGAACGTCTGCAGAAAGCTTCAAGAGCAGGGGATAAGGATGCCATGCATGGGCTTCCCGTGCTTAATCACTGCCGTGAACATATTCAGGGATTTAACAATGCGCGTACACTTGCATTAAAGGATGAGGAAAGAAAGTATATCGACGACCTCTTCCTGCTGACCATGAAACCGGTACTCTTTGTCTGCAACGTGGATGAAAAATCTGCAACCGGTGGTAATAAGTATGTCGAGAAAGTGAAGGAATTTCTGAAAGATAAAAATGCAGAGATACTTGTTATTGCCGGTGCTATTGAAGCTGAAATAGCTGACCTGGAAAATATTGACGACCGGCTGGCGTTTTTAAAAGATGCAGGCCTGGAGGAACCCGGTGTCGACAAGCTTGTGAGAGCGGCATACAAGCTTCTGAACCTTCAGACATTTTTTACTGTAGGTCCAAAAGAGATCAGGGCCTGGACAATAAAGAAAGGAATGACAGCTCCCCAGGCAGCCGGTGTAATACACAGCGACCTTGAAAGAGGATTTATAAGGGCAGAGGTGATGAAGTACAACGATTTTATTCAACTGGGCTCTGAGCATGCATGCAAGGAGGCTGGCAAATTCTATATTGAAGGGAAAAATTATATTGTTAATGACGGCGATATCCTGCATATACGGTTTAATGTATAATGTGTAAGCGACTGATAGTCATATTGGTTCTGTTGCAGATTTTTACTGCTGAAGCTTCTTCGCAGGTACCAGATAATGATAACCGCCTCAGAAATATCATAAACCAGAAAGGGCAGGCAACAGTTACTATACCCCGTCCGGGAGCAAAGGAAATGGCCATCCTCTCAAAGAGTATATCTATCAGTTCGGCTACAGATAAAAACATCGAAATTGTACTCTCGCCTGTCACTGCAGAGTGGTTCATTGTGAGGAAATACGATTATGAGATTCTTGAAAATGATGATGCTAAGGGGATAATTACAGCCTCAGGTATGGAGGAGGCAAAGGGATGGGACAAGTACCCTACCTATACTCAATATGATTCCATTATGCAGAGCTTTGCAACCCTCTATCCTTCATTATGTGATATTGATACCATCGGAACCAGCATCTATGGAAAGCTGGTACTGGTATTAAAGATCTCCGACAATCCCCTGGCCGACGAAGATGAACCTGAGGTTTTCTATCTGAACATCTGCTCAAAAATTATAATTCAGACAGCAGGATGAAAAATCTTGTTGACAACCTCGAAATATGGATAAATCCTCTTGCCAATCCTGACGGAACCTACAGAACAGGTAACACTATTTCCTCCCCGACACGATATAATGCCAACGGTTACGACCTTAACAGGAATTTCCCCGATCCGGTTTCTGATGATCCTGTAAAGCAGAAGGAGACTCTCGACATGATCAAGTTCATGAGGGGGCGTAATTTTGTTATTTCTGCCAATTTTCACGCTGGCAAAGAGGTTGTGAACTACCCCTGGGACAGGTGGTCCAGGTTTCATCCTGACGATGACTGGCTTTACCATATTAGCAGAAGATATGCAGATACAGTTCATCTTCATGCTGTTGCAGGCTATATGACCTATTTGGATAACGGGATCACAAATGGATATGCATGGTATGATATTTATGGAGGAAGACAGGATTTTGTTACATGGGAACTTCATGGAAGGGAGGTAACCATAGAGCTTGACGATACAAAGCTAACACCTGCAGCTAACCTTAATTCTCTTTGGGAATACAATTACAGGTCGCTTCTGGACTATATTGAAAATGCCCTTTACGGGATTCACGGAAAGGTCACTGACTTTGTTTCCGGAGACGCAGTTGCGGCTAAGATATTTATTGCAGGACATGATGCAGACAGCTCTCATGTTTACTCAGATACTCTTACCGGAAGCTTTATTCGATTAATTGCGCCCGGCACATGGACCCTTACATTTACGGCCGCCGGTTATATCACCAAGACAGTTGATGTGACAGTTGTTAACGATCTTGCGACCTGGCTTGATGTTGAAATGGTGCCGATTATTAATCCGATTGATACTGTACCTGCGAAAGGACTGGTTCTATATCCAAATCCGGGTGATGAATTCATGAGAGTAGTTTTGCCCGACAGGCAGATAGGTACAGTAAGGATGAAGATCTATAATTCAATGGGGATCACTGTAGTGGATCAGAATATTTTACACACGTTTAAAGATATTCCGATAGAAATAAATATACAGCAAATACCTGCGGGGGTTTATACTATCGTCATCACAAATTCTGAAACAAAAGTCACCGACAAAGCCTCTTTTGTAATAATGCACCGGAAATAAATCCTTGTTCAGGTTAATGACTATTGACTGTCTCCTTAAAAAAACTACTTTTGAAGCTTATTTAATTTATGCCGTCTCAGAAATGGCAGGAACTTGCAGAGTTTTATGAAAAGTGAAATGATATTGAAAAGAGCATTACTGTTTTTTTCAGCAATATTGCTGCTGAACGGTTCATTGGCCAGTCAGGGAGCATATATTCCTCCCGATAAACCACTTCTTGTTGTCGGCATTGTTGTTGAACAGCTCAGATACGATCAGATTGAACGGTTCAGGAGCAGGTTTGGAGAAAATGGCATTCGAAAGCTTCTTAACGAAGGAACATTCTTTCAAAACGCCTCTTTCCAGTATATGCTTACCCAGTCTGCCCCGGGACATGCTACAATAGCCACAGGAGCAGAACCATCTTATCACGGTATCACTTCCGATTCATGGTACGTTCCTCTCCGGAATGAACAGGTTTATTGTACCAGGGACATAAATGTTAATCCGGCAGGAGGAAGCATCGAAGCAGGCCTTCATTCACCGGTAAACCTGCAGGCATCAACTTTCAGCGACGAACTGGAACTTTCGTCCTGCGGAAAATCAAAGGTCTTTGCTGTAGGGATGAAGGAGCATTCGGCGATACTGTCGGCAGGTCATGCTGCTGACGGCGTTTACTGGTATGATAATTTATCGGGGAACTGGATATCCAGCACATACTACACCGACTCGCTCCCTCCATGGGCAAACGATTATAATGCAATGAAGTACTCAGAGACATTTCTGAATAATCCCTGGCTGCCTGCCCGTGAACAAAAGGACTATTTTGATTGTGTTGCTGATACTAATCCTTATGAAGCAGGATTTAATGGACAGAACTATTTTCCATACGACCTGAAGAAGCTTAGCAGCAAGGGGAAAGACGGTAAAGCTCGTGATTTCTCAATTCTCAGGGAGACTCCTTTTGCGAATACCTTTACAACAGGCTTAGCCAGGAAAATAATTGAAATGGAAGGACTGGGCAAGGACGATATTACTGATTTCATTGCAATATGTTACACAGCCACCGATTATATTGGCCACAGGTTTGGACCCTCTTCCTGTGAGATGGCAGATGCCATATTGAGGCTCGACAAGGATATTGAAGATCTTCTGAAATACCTCAATGACAACATCGGAAAGAAGAATATCCTTGTTTATTTTACTTCAGCTCATGGCATATCGGAAGTCCCTGCGATACTCGAAAATATGCGTGTTCCTTCAGGATATTTCAGGCAGGATCAGGCACTATCGCTTCTTAAAAGCTATCTGAAAGCTTTATATGGTGATGGCGACTGGGTAAAGGGTTATTCGGAAAAGCAGTTTTATCTTAACAGGACACTTATTGAAGATGCCAAGATCCCTCTCGAGGAAATACAGAAAAAAGTTGCAAGGTTCCTGATACAGTTCTCAGGCGTTTCATCCGCATATCCCTATTATGCTTTTGAAGCAAATGACTTTGGCAATGGGAATCTTAAAAAGATAATTAACAACTTCAGCCCTCAAAGGTCAGGTGATGTTATTGTTGCTCTTAATCCGGGCTGGGTTGAAAGAGAAGGTATTTACGTTACAAATCATAATTCTCCTTACGAGTGCGATTCACATGTGCCTCTTATCTGGTATGGATGGAGTGTGAGCAGGGCCACTGTTACCCGGAAGGTGAATATGGCAGATATAGCCGCCACGCTCTCTTCTCTTTGCAAGGTACCCTATCCTAATGCCTGCACGGGAGAACCGATGTTTGAATTATTCAGATAAGAGCTGCTTTTTTCTGAAACTGTTTCTTACTGAACAGGCATCTGAGAGGAGCTCAGGATCGTTCTCGCATCCGTTGCCGAGAATTATCAGGTCGGCTCCTGCTCTGAAAACAGCCTCAACCTCCTTTTTATTCCTGATCCCTCCTCCAACAGCGAGAGGTATAGATATGTTTTTCCTGACAGCACTGATGATACCTGCGGGGATATGGATAGAGGCTCCGCTTCCCGCTTCAAGGTAAATCATGCTGAGGCCCAGCATTTCACCAGCCATTGCGGTAGCAACAACGATTTCAGGTTTACTTGATGGTATTGCTTCTGTCTGGCTGATGTATTCTACAGAAGTTCTTGCACCGCAGCTTATGAGTATATATCCGGTTGAAATGATCTTGTTCCTCAGGTCTCTCAGGTATGGAGCAGCAATCACATGATTTCCAATTAGCAGTTCAGGATTTCTTCCTGAAATAAGCGACAGGAGAAGTATTGAATCTGCCTTGTGGCTAAGCTGCAATAAATTGCCGGGGAATAAGACAATCGGGATGGAGCAGAGGCCTCTTATCGAGTCAATCAGTGTATCGATGCTGTTGAATGTCAGGCTGCCTCCGGCCATAATGTAATCTGTCTTGCATTTTACTGCAGTATCGATTATCCTGCGCAGTGATCTGCCTTCTGTTTTATCAGGATCGAGCAGTAATCCTATGCTTTTTTTACGTGGGAAATTATTTGTTGCCATAATCCTTTTTTGTCCAAACAATAGCGTAATTGTCGTATTTTGAATACCAAAGATCAAATGATTCGTTGATCCTGTCTGTCTTGACAAATCCATTTATCTCTCCCGATTCCTTTAATTCAAACGGTTCAATGGTTATGTTTTTTCTGAAGTTAATCCCTTCCTTATCGCAAATTTTATACAATGATTCTTTTGCGCACCAGTGAATATAAAGATGATATTTCCTTAAATCGTTTTCCCTGGTTATCTTCTCTTTCCTGTTCAGGAATTTAAAGGCAAACGAGCTGATATTGGAGCTCATATATTCAAGATCGATCCCTACCTTTTCGGTTGTGCTGGTTAAAATAGCAGTAAGTTTATGGGAATGTGTTATGGAGATGAACCTTGAACCATCTTTAAGGAATGGCTTGTTGTTTTTGTTGTATACTATCCTTGCATCCTTTCCCAGGAGCTCTGCAAGAAGAGCTCTTACACTCAGAAATTCAAGCCTGCGTGAATTGCTCGCAAATCCCCTGAATCTTTTCTTATCTTCGTTATCCAGTTCTGCAAGCTGAAGAAGGGTATTTATATCCTCCTCAATTTTCCATACACCCAGGACACTGTTCTCGTTCAGATAATGTTTTGTAATACAACCCATTTGCTAATACTGAGTTACTTGTTCTTCCATTTCAGGGTTTCCATTAAATGTATTATGTCTTCCCTGAAGAAATCATTTACCGGTGCCAGCGAATCCGGGTTAGGCTCTGCAAAGAAGTAGAGTGATCCCCTGAAAAAATGCTCTGTGCTGTCCGTAACAAAGAATTGAACGGCGGTGGCAGTATTCCCCTTCAGATCATACAGAATCCCATAGACCCGGCGATCAGTGTCAATTATCATCTGTTCGGTAATTGCATCGGCTTTAGTTATGTGATTTTTAACATTCATCCTGTAGGTCTGCTCCATCAGGTCATCAAGGTTATTTTTTATGTCTTTATAGGTAAGGTATATTCTTGCATTGTATGATTGAAATTCTAAATTGAACCATCCTGGTTCTGTAAATTCATCGGATTCAAAGGATATTTTGCCATAGGAAGGGTATTCAAAAGATATCGGCAGATGCGGAGCCTGTTTGAAATCGCTGTTAAATGAGATATAGTCATGCCGGGGAAGGTCGATCCTGAAATAGCCTTTTGGCCTTGGGACTGCAACTTCCCTGCAACTGTTCATGAGGATCGGGAAGGCAATAAGCAGCAGAAGGCTATTCTTTTTCAGTTTCAGCATTTTCTTTATTTATTTCAACCCTTATTTCCTTTATCCGTCTTCTGTCGGCAGATTCTATCCTGAAGATAAAATTGCGGTATTTGATTGTCTTGTCTTTATGAGGGATTTCACCGGTCAGTTCCAGGATAAGACCTGCAAGAGTTTCCGATTCTCCTCTTACATAATCAAATGGATCATCTTCCAGTTCAAAAACCTTATTGAAATCGTTAAGCAGCGTTTTACCTTCAAATAAATATGTATTGTCGTCCAGCTTCTTGTACATCGGAGTATCCTCATCGCTCTCATCTGTTATTTCACCAACTATCTCTTCGAGGATATCTTCAAGGGTTATGATGCCTGACGTTCCCCCATATTCGTCAATGACGATGGCCATATGATTCTTTTTAATCTGGAATTCCTTCAGAAGATCATTGATTTTTTTAGTCTCAGGGACAAAATAGGGAGGCTTGATCAGTGTCTGCCATTTAAAACCTGAAGGATTATTCATATATGGAAGGACATCTTTGACGTACAGCACCCCCTTTACATCATCAAACGACTCATAATAGACCGGTATTCTTGAGAATCCTGAATTTATGATAACAGGCATTATCTGGCCGAAAGTGTCTTTTATATCGATTGCCGTAACGTCGATTCTCGGGCACATGATTGCGCTCACGCTCAGGTTGCCGAAGTTAACTATACCCTTCAGTATCTTCTCGTCCTCATCAAGTTCGTCAGATGATGCAAGGTCGAGGGCATCTGACAGATCATCCATGCTGATATCGGCCCTGCGGGCACCAACTCGTTTTTTGACAAAAGATGAAGATAATATAAGCAGAGATGTCACAGGGCGCCAGAACTTCTCAAGAAACAGAAGAGCAGATGCCATGAATAAAGCCATTGAAACGTTATTCCTCGAGGCAAATACCTTAGGCATTATCTCTCCAAAAAAGAGAAGCATAAAAGTAATTACCACGGCTTCTGCGAGAAATCCAAGTACAGGGGTATCCGTGAAGTCGAATAAAACTGAGCTTATAAATGCCGAAAGAAGGACAATTGCTACATTTACTGTATTATTTGTAACAAGGATGGTGCTGAGCAGCTTTTCCGGCATTTTGAAAAGCTTCAATACGTTTTGAGCTTTCTTTGATTTGTCTCTCTTGAAATTTTCGATGTCTGTTGGTCCAAGTGAGAAATAGGCAACTTCTGATCCCGACATAAGCGCAGAAACGAATAATAATGCTGCCAGAACCACAAATCCTATAATAATTTTGAGATCAGGAGCATGTACAATCACTCCTGACAAAAGTGTTAAATATGGAAATGCATATCCCGTTTCCAACCCAATAGATTTAGATAATACCTCTAGAATGGCAGATCATCTTCACTTTGTCCGGCACCACCCGGGATGTCATTGAATGGCCCGCCCTGTCCGGCATCAGGCTGATAAGGAGCACCGGGCTCATTAACCTCTGATGGTCCGACTTTATCAGTTGTGACGTTCCTGTTACTGTCAGGGATATTATTCTGTACCTGCTTTTTTTCAAGGACAAGCATGGTATCGGCCAGTATCTCCGTGATATATTTGTTATTCCCTTCTTTGTCGACATATGATCTGGTTTTGATCTTGCCTACAATATATAGTTGAGCCCCTTTTTTGACTGTTTTTTCAGCAACCTCTGCCAGTGCCCTCCATAACACAATATTGTGCCATTCTGTGGATGTGATGGTTTCTCCCTGCTGATTTGTGTAAGTTTCACCCGTTGCCAGAGGAAAAGTTGCCTTGGCAACACCTTTGTCGAAATACCTTACAACAGGATCTTTCCCGACATTGCCGACAAGTATGACTTTATTGATTGACATGTAGTTATATAATAATTGGTTAATTCAACACAGTACTGTAAAGTTAAGAAAAAAACGGCTTCTCACATCCGGTTTGTTGTTAAAAGCCAAAAAATGGCATATTTCATTTATTTGAGATTTGTCGTCATATGCAAGATATATTTAGCCTGCATCATTGGCAGGATGGATTAAACAGCAGGACGGATTGTCTATTTCATTGTATTTTAGGCAATAATAAAAGCTTCAAAAAAAATTTATTACTCAACTGTTTCATTTTAAACAAATAATATTTTTATATTTGCAGGGTTGAAAAAAGGATACTCAAAATAATTTGTTGAATTTTAAACTTCAGGAAAAATGACAAAAGCAGACATTGTTAATGAAATTGCCAAGAACACTGGTATTGAAAAGGTTACGGTACAGAAGACTGTAGAAGCCTTAATGGAAACTATAAAACATTCGATGGTAACTGGTAATAACGTTTATCTCAGGGGTTTCGGAAGCTTCATCGTTAAGAAAAGAGCCAAGAAAACTGCAAGGAATATTTCAAAGAATACTACCATAATCATTCCTGCACACAATATTCCAGCTTTTAAACCGGCAAAATCTTTCATTACAAAAGTTAAATCACACGTTAAGAAATAATAGCTTTTATGCCAAGCGGTAAGAAAAGAAAAAGACACAAGATGGCCACTCACAAACGTAAAAAACGTTTGCGGAAGAACAGACATAAGAAGAAGTAGCAGATCATTGAGTGGTCTTTAACTGAAATTATAAACCTAAAGGTCCAGTGATCTTTAGGTTTATTGTATATAGATGTCGGAAAGACAAATATTCTATTAACTCAGATTAATACAGGAAGTGGCAAGTAAGGATCTCATCATTGATGCAAGTGATTCCGAGGTCTCTTTAGCGTTGTTGGAAGACAATCAGTTAATTGAGTTAAACAAGGAAAAACGCAATATCAGGTTTTCAGTCGGGGATATATACCTGGGAAAGGTCAAAAAAATAATGCCCGGACTGAATGCAGCTTTTATCAACGTCGGATATGAACGTGATGCATTTCTGCACTACCTCGACCTCGGCGCCCAGTTCAGAACACAACATAAGTATTATCTGTCTGCCCTGCAGAAACAGGGGAAAGTCGTTCCTGTTCATAAATTCAAGCCTGATCCTGACATTGACAAAGACGGCAAGATAACTGATGTTATTACACAGGGTCAATCTGTCATTGTCCAGATAACAAAAGAGCCAATTTCCACAAAGGGACCGAGACTGGCATCCGAAATTTCAATCGCCGGACGGAATCTTGTATTGATCCCATTTTCAGACAAGGTATCAATCTCTTCAAAGATTGAAAATCCCGATGAGAAAAACCGGTTAAAAGCTCTCCTGCAGAGCATTAAGCCAAGAAATTATGGAGTTATCGTCAGGACTGCGGCTGAAGGCAAAAAAGTCGCTGTCCTGGATACAGAGCTGAGAGAGCTTGTCAGGAAATGGGAGTCTGCATTTGCCTCGGTTAAAAGGGAAATCAAGTCGCCGCGTCTTTTCATCGGTGAGATGAACAGGACATCCACAATTATCCGCGACATGTTGAATGTTACATTCAACGGCATTTATACCAACGATCCGGTACTGGCAGATGATATCCGTAAGTATATAAAGGAGATAGCTCCTGAAAAAGCAAGAATTGTCAAGGTCTTTAAGGGAACAATCCCGATATTTGACCATTTTGGTGTCAACAAACAGATTAAAGCTCTCTTCGGAAAAACTGTTTCTTTCAAACATGGCGCATATCTGATTATAGATCATACTGAAGCTCTTCATGTAATTGATGTTAATAGTGGCAACAGGTCACGAAAGGGCAACGACCAGGAATTGAATGCCCTTGAGGTCAACATTGAAGCAGCAACAGAGATAGCCCGGCAGCTTAGACTCAGAGATATGGGAGGGATTATCGTGATCGATTTCATTGATATGCAATCCAATGAAAATAAACAGATCCTCTTCGAAAAAATGAAGGAGGTAATGGCCAACGACAGAACCAAACACAATATCCTTCCCCTTACGAAATTCGGGCTGATGCAGATAACCAGGCAGAGAGTCAGACCCGAAATGAATATTGTAACAGATGAAAAATGCCCGGCCTGTCAGGGCTCAGGCGAAATTAAACCTGCAATATTGTTCACCGACGAACTTGAAAGAGGACTGGCATTTATAGTTGATAAAGTAAAGACAAAAAGACTGATTCTGAATGTACATCCATTTGTGGCTGCCTGGCTTAAAAAAGGCCTGCTCCCGGTCTCCCGAAGATGGAATTTAAAATACAAGATTAAACTAAAAGTACAGCCCATTACCTCTTATCACATGATCGAGTACCATTTCTTCGACACCGATGAGAATGAGATTGATCTGACCTGATAATCTCACAACATTTTCACTACTTAATTGTTATCTGTTTTATTACTTTTACACAGAACTATTATCCTTCTGCTCTTATGAAAATACAACTTCCGAAGTTTCTTTCTCTTTTCCTTTTTTCACTCACACTCTCACTCTCCGCTCAGATCTATGACCCGGTTACCTGGGACTTTTCATATGAGAAGATCAGCGATGGAGCCTATGAACTGGTTTTCGTTGCGACAATCGAGACAGGATCTCATATTTATTCAATGGATGTTCCTGCCGGAGGGCCTATACCCACTACATTCAGCTTCGATACGGTTTCAGCCTTTTCTTTTGACGGGAGAGCCTATGAAGTTAACCTCCCCGAGGAGAAATTTGACGAGGCCTTTGGATTTAAGATCAAATCATTCAGCGATAGGGCAGAGTTCAGACAGAAGATAAAATCCGGCTCATCAGATTTTGTTGTAAGAGGGCTGGTTAATTTCATGTCGTGCAATAATGCCACTTGCTCACCACCCAAAGATGTCGAATTTGAGATAAAAATATCGGGTGGTTCTGCACAGAAAGAAACAGCTGCTTCGCCTGCGGCAAATGCAGGTACCGACATCACAGCTCCAGGAAAGGGATTACTTGTCTTCTTCCTGCTTTCTATGCTGGCCGGGTTTGCAGGAATACTGACCCCATGTGTTTTCCCGATGATCCCTATGACAGTTGCTTTCTTTTCAAGGGATTCGGAGAACAGGAAAAAATCTGTCGCAAATGCAATAATTTTTGGCATATCAATCATTCTGATTTATACCGCTCTGGGCATAATAGTCTCACTTACGAGCGCCGGTGCAGGCTTTGCAAATACCCTCAGCACACATTGGATACCTAACATTATTTTCTTTGCTCTCTTTGTATTGTTCGGCGTATCATTTTTAGGGGCTTTCGAGATAGTGCTCCCTAATAAATGGGTTTCCGGAGCCGATTCAAAAGCAGACAAACCCGGTTTGATGGCTGCCTTTTTCATGGGATTGACTACTGTTATTGTATCATTTTCCTGTACCGGCCCTATCGTTGGTGCTCTTCTTGTAGAGGCAGCAAGCGGAGATGTATTTCGTCCCACTGTGGGCATGTTTGGTTTTGGACTGGCGTTTGCACTGCCATTCACCCTGTTCGCCCTGTTTCCCTCGATTCTTAAAAAAATGCCCAAATCAGGTGGATGGCTTAATTCCATTAAAGTGGTTCTGGCATTCATAATGCTGGCTTTCAGCTTGAAGTTCCTCATGACAGTCGACAGCGTATATAATATCGGACTGATTACAAGGGATGTTTATCTTGCTATCTGGATAGTGCTCTTTACCCTCCTCGGTCTGTATCTTATGGGCAAGATCAGGTTCTCGCATGATAGTGACCTTCCAAATATTGGCACCATCAGGTTCTTCCTTATAGTTTTGGTTTTTACTTTTGTGGTTTACCTCACCACAGGACTCCTCGGAGCGCCTCTGAAGGGATTATCTTCAATGCTTCCGCCACAGGAAACATCCTGGTTCCATAAAAAGCAGGCTGCCTACAGTCCTGCACAATTACCTTCAGTATTGTCTCCTTCAGTCAGTCAGCTCTGCAGCGAACCGGAATATAGCGACATATTTAAAATGCCATTGGGTTTATCAGGGTACTACGATTTT
>JALONV010000074.1 GCA_025454755.1 Bacteroidales bacterium
GTGGCCGGTTTTATTTTTCCTAAATTTATACACAATTTACAGATATGAACCTGACCGGGAGGATCGAATCATTTTCAATACTGGGGAGCATACTCCGTAATGCTGTGGAAGGCAAAACTTCTTCATACACATCCGGTCTTAAGCGTCTCATAGATAACCAGCATCTCAAGAATCCCTGGTTCATACCCGGAAATGTAACGATGGCTGTAAGTGCCATTGCAAATGAGCTGACGGCTGAGAATTTAAAGAAATGGACTGATGCCTACCCTGATCTTAAGAGAAATTATCCTCCTTTGCGGGTAGCAGTTATTATGGCGGGCAACATTCCACTGGTTGGTTTTCACGATTTCCTTACAGTACTTATTACGGGTAATAATATCGTGGCAAAGACCAGTTCAAAAGATGCTGATCTCATGCGTTTCATCGGGGATATTTTATGCGACATTGATCCCGTGTTCAGGAAGAGAATTGAATTTTCCGATGGCGCTGTTTCGGGTTTTGATGCAGTGATAGCAACAGGAAGCGATAATACCTCAAGGTATTTTGAGCAATACTTTGGCAAATATCCGCATATAATAAGGAGGAACCGTAACAGCATTGCAATTCTTGACGGAACCGAATCGGATCAACAGCTCGATGCTCTGGGCGCTGATGTCTTTTCATATTTCGGTCTTGGCTGCCGTAATGTATCCAAGCTATACGTTCCTTCAGGATATAATTTCGCGCGATTAATCAATAACTGGAAAAAATATTCTGATCTTGTTAACCATCCGAAATATGCTAACAACTATGATTTCAGTAAAGCGGTCTTCATTGTAAACAAGGAAAATTTTATCGATACCGGTTTTGTCCTCATTAAAGAAGACTCAGGACACGCCTCTCCTGTTGCCGTTCTCTGGTACGAATATTTTAAATCGCCTGACCAGATCAACAATATCGCTGAAGAACTAAATGAAAAAATCCAGTGCATTATCGGTAAAAATCATTTATCTTTCGGCACTGCTCAATCGCCTGCTCTGTGGGATTATGCAGACGGCACGGACACGGTGGAATTTCTTCTAAAAAAAAATATTGCAGGAATATTGTAAAATAAAAAATATTATATTGCACCCTTCGAAGCAAAATAAGTTATGGTCTACAAATTTGTAGTGTTATCGGATGAGGATGAGTCGTTTGTGAGAGAATTTGAATTCCTTGACTCGCATACTTTGATGGATTTCCACAATATGATCCAGGACGAACTTGAATTCGACAAGTCGCAAATGGCATCGTTCTACCTGGCAACTGACAACTGGGAAAAAGAAGAAGAATTCACTCTCTTCGATATGGGAACAGGATCCTCCACCATGGAGGTAGCTGTTCTTGAGGATATAATTTTCCGTAAGAACCAGAAACTGCTTTACGTTTTCGACTTCTTCAATGACAGGGCTCTTTTCGCCGAATATACAGGCGAAACTAAAGAGAATCCTGACCAGGATTATCCTGCCTGTACCAATTCAAAAAGCATTCCTCCCAAGCAGGTGATCTTTGGAAGCAGCTCCAGGAAACTATACAATAATATAGTAGTCTCCGATGATGAAGAGGATGAGGATGAACCTGAAGTCGAGGACCTCTTCCTGAATGAAGATGATGAAGAGACACTGGGAGGTCTCGAAGGCGAAGACGCCTTGAACGAGGAAGAGGAATAATCGTTCCGGGAACATAACCCAATGAAAAATATCCTGATAGTTCTTCTTGGACCGACCGGTGTCGGGAAGACTGATGTTTCCATTGATATTGCAAATCATTTCAAATGTGAGATTATATCAGCCGACTCCCGCCAGTTCTACCGCGAAATGCAAATCGGCACTGCAGTCCCTTCCAACGATCAGCTGAAATTAATAAGACATCATTTTATCAGGTTCATTCCGGTCAATGATTATTACAGCTCAAACCTGTATGAAAGGGATGTTCTGAAACTACTGCCATCTCTTTTCGAAAAAAACAAACTGGTTCTCATGACAGGTGGCTCAGGGATGTATGTTGATGCGGTATGTGAAGGCATTGATGATATTCCGGATACGGATCCTTCAATCAGGGAAAAGTATACCTGTATATATAAGGAACAGGGTATCGAAGGTTTACGCATAGCTCTCAGGATTCTCGATCCGGAGCACTATGAAAAAATCGACCTGAAGAATCCCAAAAGGATCATAAGGGCGCTGGAAGTATGTGAGACAACCGGCCGGCCCTATTCATCTTTCCTGGTGAAAAAGAAAAGAGAAAGAGACTTTGAAATTATTAAGATCGGGCTTGAGCGCCCCAGGGAGGAATTATATAACAGAATAAACCTCAGAGTCGATAAAATGGTTGAAGAGGGACTGGAAGAGGAGGCGCGAAGTCTTTTCGAACTGAAGCATCTTAATGCACTCAAAAGTGTAGGTTACAGTGAATTCTTCGATTATTTTGAAGGGAAGATATCCAGGGAAAAAGCTATCGAGCTTATTAAAAGAAATACCAGGAGGTATGCAAAGCGTCAGATGACCTGGTGGGCAAGAGATAACGAGATAAAGTGGTTTGGTGCTGGTGATTCCAAGAATGTTATAAATTATATTGATAACAAAAGGACAATATAACTAATTTTTTATCTCACGTACTCAGCTCCCAAACCCTCTCGCTTACCAACTTCGCTTTCAGCTACGTTGGTCAAAGAAAGCTTCGTGGGATAGGCTCTTATCTCCTGAAGCAAACTACCCTTTATACACAAATATTATTATGGTGTTAATAATCAGGAGATTCCTCACTTCGTACGGAATGACAGTCTTTGGAGTGATTAATAGGGGAAGAAGCGGCGATCCGCAATTAATCTAGAGTTATAAATTACTTTTGTAATGCGGATCGCCGCTTCTTCCCCTATCATTAACAACAATAATCCTGTCATTCCGAATGAAGCCGACGCAGGAGGCGTAATGAGGAATCTCCCCCTTTCAGATGAATATTTAAAAAGATGTGAATAAAGAATAGTGCTGAAGCAAAGAAGGGGGTGAGTACATGTGTCTAAAGCCTTTTCAGCTTCCTGATTGTCCCGACCGGATCTTTGGAATTGAAAACTGTATTCCCTGCCACAAGTACATTCACTCCTGTTTCAACAAGTCTTCGTGCATTTTTTGTGTCAACACCTCCATCGACTTCGATCAGCACCTTATATTTTCCGGAATCAATCATCTTTCTCAGCTCAGCTATCTTGTTATAGCTTTCCATAATGAATGACTGTCCGCCAAAACCTGGATTCACGGTCATTATCAATACCATATCTATATATGCGAGGGAATTTTTGAGAAGCGATACAGGGGTATGCGGATTAATTGCCACACCGGCTTTCATCCCGAGATTTCGTATCTCAGTAACTGTACGGTGGAGATGAGTGCATGCTTCGTACTGAACTGTAAGTATATCAGCTCCTGTTTCTTTCCAGCGGGACAGGTACCGGTCAGGATCGACAATCATCAGATGGACATCGAGGGGTTTCCTGGCGATTTTCTTCACTGCACTGACAACAGGAAAACCGATCGAGATATTCGGAACGAAAATACCGTCCATGATATCGCAATGTATCCAGTCGGCTGAACTTCTATTTACCAGCTGAACGTCTTTTGCCAGGTTGCTGAAATCAGCAGAGAGCAGAGACGGAGAAACAAGGTGGCCCATTTCACTTAGTTTTAAACAAAGATAAAAACATTAATTTAACCGAGGTAGGATTTAAGTATTCTGCAGCGTGTGGTGAATTGTATCCTTTTAATGGCTTTCTCCTTTATCTGTCTTACACGTTCGCGTGTCAGACTGAGTTCCTCTCCGATCTCCTCGAGAGTGAAAGGATGTTTCATGCCAAGTCCGAAATAGAGCTTGAGTACTTTTGCCTCACGAGGCGAGAGTGTGCTTAAAGCCCTTTCAATTTCGTATGCAAGCGACTCATTAATAAGGTTCTTGTCGGGACTGGGGGTATCGTTGCTCTGAAGAACATCGTACATCGTGTTATCCTCCTCCGAGCTGATAGGAGCATCCATGCTTACGGTACGTCCGTTCGTTTTGAGGGATTCCTTTACATCCTCGGGGATCATCTCTAGCATATCGGCTATCTCCTGCGATGAAGGCTCTCTCTCATATTCCTGTTCAAGGCGTGCGAATGCCCTGTTGATCCGGTTTATCGATCCGATCTTATTTACGGGCAGTCTTACGATCCTGGCCTGTTCTGCAAGAGCCTGAAGTATTGCCTGCCGGATCCACCAAACAGCATAAGAAATGAATTTGAAACCGCGCGTTTCATCAAATCGCTGGGCAGCTTTCATCAATCCCAGGTTACCTTCGTTGATGAGGTCCGGAAGGCTTATTCCCTGGTTCTGATATTGTTTTGCCACAGAGACAACAAAGCGGAGGTTTGCCTTAACAAGTTTTCGTAGAGAATCAGCATCACCGTATCTTATCCTTCTTGCAAGAACAACTTCATCTTCGGGTGAGATAAGATCCACTCTCCCTATCTCCTGAAGGTATTTGTCAAGAGAAGGGGTATCGCGGTTAGTAACCTGTTTTGTAATCTTTAACTGACGCATTACAGGTGTTGCTGGTTTTAACAAAATCCCCGGCTGTGAACACAATTTTAATAAAAAAACAGTCTCTCCCGACAGATTAAGCCTATTTTTTTTGCATTCTAAGAGTTTTATTAGTAAATTGCGATGCTATTTTTCATTCTGAATATCAAATTATTAGTTCAATTTGATAAAACACCGTTGCATTTTAATAACATTTGACAGGAATTATTCAATCGATTTTTTTTATTATTGCACCGGTTTTCAGGATGTGTGAAATAGATTGTTGCATTATCCAGCGGGCTCATCGCTAAATCTTGATTCCCGTTCCAGAACAAATAAAATCATAAAGATCTCTTAAAATCTATTTTATCATTAAAGTATGTACGACATTCTTGAGTTAAGCAAGATGCTGCTTCCTGAATTAAGGGAGATAGCAAAAGGGCTGAATATTAAAGGGGCAGAAACCCTGAAAAAGCAGGATCTGGTCTATAAAATCCTTGACCAGCAAGCAATTGAGGCCACAGAAAACAGAGACACACAAAGAAAGGAAAACGATACAATCATCTCTATGAATAATAAATTCAATCAGGAACAGGAACCCGGACAACGCAGGGGAAGAAGGCCAAGAACAAGCAAACCGGTTATAAACCGGCCGGTAGAATCAGTAATGTCAGTATCGCCCGACGATCTGACAAGGAATCAACCACCTGCAGACGACTGGCACGAACCAGTCAAGACACAGGAGAAAACTGAAGAAAAACCTGATTTCTTCAAGCCTTTGGAACCCTCTTCCGAAGATAAGAAGGTGCCCTTCTGGCTTTCCGACCAGCAACCGGCCGAGAAAACAGACAAGGTTTCAAAGACTGAGAAACAGCCTGAAGAAAAAATAGAAGAAGTTGTTCCTGAACCTTCTCCTGAGATTATTCCGGAACCAGCAGCCGAACCTTTCATAGAACCGGCATTGGAGCAGGCTGAAGAGGTATTTATCCCCGTAAACGGCGATGAAGATGAGCTGGCAGAGATCAAGATGACAGACGATGATATTCCGAAAGAGGCAGTTCCTCAACCCGTCGTTGTGAATGGAACATCAGAAGAAGTGCATATAAAGGAAGAGAGGAAAGAAAGACCCTATGACTTCGAAGGAATTATTTACAATACCGGTGTTCTCGAGATTATGCCCGACGGTTACGGATTTCTGAGATCAGCCGATTACAATTACCTTAATTCACCCGACGATATTTATGTATCCCAATCTCAGATTAAGCTTTTCGGACTAAAAACAGGCGATACGATTAAGGGAACCATCCGTCCGCCGAAAGAGGGAGAAAAATATTTCCCGCTTATAAAGGTCGACGAGATCAACGGCAGAAGTCCTGATTTCATCCGCGACAGAGTGCCTTTTGATTTCCTCACTCCTCTTTTCCCGAATGAGAAATTCACATTATGCCAGCCCGGTGAAGGAACGCTCTCAGTGAGGGTAATAGACATGTTCACTCCTATTGGAAAGGGACAGCGAGGTCTGATAGTTGCTCAGCCCAAGACCGGTAAAACGATCCTTCTCCAGGAGATAGCGAATGCAATTGCAAAATATCATCCTGAAGCATATCTGATGATCCTGCTTATCGATGAGAGACCTGAAGAGGTGACTGATATGGCAAGGAACGTTAAAGCTGAAGTTATTGCATCAACATTTGACGAACCAGCTGAAAGACATTGCCGTGTTGCCAACATAGTGCTTGAAAAAGCCAAGAGGCTTGTAGAGTGCGGACACGATGTTGTCATCCTTCTCGATTCAATAACAAGGCTCGCAAGAGCATTCAATACAACAGCGCCTGCATCAGGCAAGGTGCTTTCCGGCGGTGTCGATTCAAATGCACTACATAAACCCAAAAGATTCTTCGGGGCAGCACGTAATATTGAAAACGGAGGCTCTCTTACGATACTTGCAACAGCACTTACAGAGACCGGATCCAAAATGGATGATGTTATATTTGAGGAATTCAAGGGAACAGGTAATATGGAACTTCAGCTCGACCGCAAGCTGTCGAACAGGAGGATATTCCCGTCAATCGACATCCCTGCTTCCAGCACACGCCGTGAAGATCTTCTTCTGAACAAAAGCATTATGCAGAAAATATGGGTATTACGCAATTACCTGGCCGACATGAACTCTCTTGAAGCAATGGAATTCCTGCGCGACAGGCTGATGCAGGCCAAGTCGAACGAAGAATTCCTGGTTTCCATGAATGGTTCATAGCCGGAAGCATTTTTTTGTAAATTTGCAATCTGTTAAAAAAATAACAACTATAAACTACACTTTAATGGCAACAAAAAAATTCATAACATGCGACGGCAACCAGGCCGCAGCACACATTGCATATATGTTCAGCGAAGTCGCTGCCATATATCCTATCACACCTTCTTCGACCATGGCAGAATATGTTGATGAATGGTCGGCAAACGGACAAAAGAATATTTTCGGAGAAACTGTAAAAGTTGTTGAGATGCAATCCGAAGGAGGCGCATCTGGCGCTGTCCATGGAGCCCTTCAGGCTGGCGCTCTCTGTTCAACATTTACCGCATCACAGGGACTGCTGCTCATGATACCGAACATGTACAAGATCGCTGCTGAACTCCTTCCTGGTGTCTTCCACGTAAGCGCCCGGACCGTTGCAGCACATGCTCTTTCAATTTTTGGCGACCACAGCGATATCTATGCGACCCGTCAGACAGGTTTTGCATTGCTTGCAAGCGGAAGCGTCCAGGAAATTATGGACCTTTCCGGTGTTGCACACCTGACAGCCATTAAATCAAGGATCCCGTTCCTTCATTTCTTCGACGGATTCCGTTCCTCAGCTGAAGTCCAGAAGATAGAAGTGCTTGAAATGGATGATCTTAAGAAACTTCTCGACCGGGATGCGCTGAAGAAATTCCGTGACAATGCTCTCAATCCTGAGCATCCGGTAACAAGAGGAACTGCCCAGAATCCTGATATTTTCTTCCAGGCAAAAGAAGCAGTCAATAAATTCTACGAACCGGTACCCGATGTCGTAAACTCATATATGGCCGAGATATCAAAGCTTACAGGCAGGGAATACAAGCCATTCACATATTACGGCGCACCCGATGCTGAAAATATTATCATTGCAATGGGTTCGATCACTGAAACCACCAAGGAGGTAATTGATTACCTGAGAGCCAGGGGTGAAAAAGTAGGACTTATCTGCGTTCACCTTTATCGTCCATTCTCTTCGAAATATTTCTTTAATGTATTCCCGAAGTCGGTTAACAAGATCACTGTTCTTGACAGGACCAAAGAACCGGGAGCACCCGGGGAACCCCTCTATCTTGATATAAAGGATATGTTCTATGACAGGTCTGAGAAACCTCTGATCGTTGGCGGCCGGTATGGTCTGAGCTCAAAGGATACCACTCCTTCACAGATTCTTTCTGTCTATGAGAACATGAAACTTAAAGAACCGAAAAATCAATTCACGGTTGGCATAGTTGACGATGTAACGCATACATCATTACCTATTCTTCCTGAGATACATGTTGCTCTTCCAGGCACTTACTCTGCAAAATTCTATGGTCTTGGATCTGACGGTACCGTCGGTGCAAACAAGAACTCCATTAAGATCATCGGAGAAACAACAGACAAGTATTGCCAGGCATATTTTGCATATGATTCAAAGAAATCGGGTGGCATCACAACATCACACCTGCGGTTTGGAGACAAGCCTATACGCTCGCCGTACCTGGTTAATACTCCTGACTTTGTTGCCTGTCACGTTCCTTCATATCTTGATAAATACGACATGCTCAAAGGTCTTAAGCAGGGCGGGACATTCCTACTGAATTCAATATGGGATGCTGAAGAAACCAGGAAGCGCCTCCCGGATCATATGAAGAAATATCTGGCTGAGAACAAGATCAACTTCTACATTATAAATGCAACGGCAATCGCTGAAGAACTTGGTCTTGGAACCAGGACCAATACTATCATGCAGGCTTCATTCTTCAAGCTGGCAAATGTGATACCTTATGGCCAGGCTGAGAAGGAAATGAAGCATGCCATCTATAAGACATATGGCAGGAAGGGTGAGGATGTTGTCAACATGAACTATGCGGCTGTCGATAAAGGCTCAGATGTGACAAAGGTTGAAATACCGGCTGAATGGGCTAATATCAAAGTTGAGAAGGAAAAGGATACCCGAAACATACCTGAATTCATACGCGATGTGATGGAGCCGATAAATGCAATGAAGGGAGATGACCTTCCTGTCAGCGCATTTGTTGGAAGAGAAGATGGCACATTCCCGGCCGGAACATCAGCATACGAAAAAAGAGGTATTGCAGTCAACGTACCGGAGTGGCAACCGGATGAATGTATCCAGTGCAACCAGTGCTCATACGTATGTCCTCATGCTGCGATACGTCCTTTCCTGATGACAGAAGAAGAAGCTAAAAATGCTCCGGAAGGAACCAGGAGCATCCAGGGTATCCCCGGTGTGCTTAAGCAGTACAGGTTCAAGATCCAGGTAAGTGTTCTTGACTGCACAGGTTGCAGTAATTGCGCTGACGTTTGTCCTGCAAAGAAAAAGGCTTTGATAATGAAACCTCTCGAAACACAGCTTGCAGAAGCAGAACGCTGGACATATATGCATGAGAAAGTCGGTTACAAGGATACAGTTGTCGATAAATTCGTCAATGTAAAGAACAGTCAGTTCTCACAGCCTCTGTTTGAATTCTCGGGCGCATGTGCCGGCTGCGGTGAAACACCATATATAAAAGCTATTACACAGCTCTTCGGCGACAGGATGATAGTATCCAATGCAACCGGATGTTCATCAATATACGGCGGATCTGCACCTTCTACACCTTATACTCATAATAAGAACGGACATGGTGTTGCATGGGCAAACTCACTGTTTGAAGATAATGCAGAATACGGCCTTGGAATTTCACTCGGTGCAAACAAGCTCAGGGAAAGAATCGCCCTAAGGATGAATGAAACCGGCAATAATGTCAAACCGGAGACAAAAGCTGCATTTGATGAATGGCTGGCAGGAATGCATAATGCTGAAGCATCAAAAGCCGCATCGGCAAAAGTAATTGCAGCCTGCGAAAAGGATAAATCGGAGGTTACAAAAGAGATCCTTGATCTCAGGCAGTATCTTATCAAGAAATCACACTGGATCTTTGGTGGCGACGGATGGGCATATGACATAGGTTATGGAGGTCTTGACCATGTTCTGGCAACCGGTGAAGATGTTAATGTTCTTGTTCTCGATACTGAAGTATATTCAAATACCGGCGGACAGGCGTCCAAGTCTACACCTGCCGGAGCAGTCGCAAAATTCGCAGCTTCAGGGAAGAAGATCCGCAAGAAAGATCTGGGCCAGATGGCAATGAGCTATGGTTATGTGTACGTTGCACAGGTGGCAATGGGATCCAGCAATGCACAGTACCTCAAAGCGATAAAAGAAGCTGAAGCATTTCCGGGACCATCACTCATAATAGCCTATTCGCCGTGTATCAACCATGGTCTGCGTGAAGGAATGGGAAAAACCCAGGCACAGGAAAAAGCTGCAGTTGAAGCCGGATACTGGCATCTGTACAGGTATAATCCACTGCTTGAATCTGAAGGGAAGAATCCTTTCACGCTCGATTCAAAAGAGCCTGACTGGACGAAATTCCAGCCTTTCCTGAACTCAGAAGTACGTTATACTTCACTCATTAAAGCATTCCCCGATCAGGCTGCAGTGCTCTTCGCAGCTGCAGAGGAGAATGCAAAATGGAGATACAACTCCTACAAACGATTAGCGGCTATGGAGTATGGTGCAAAAACTGAAACACCGGCAAGCTAAACTGCTTAATGATAATAAAAAGCCATCCGCAGGGGTGGCTTTTTTGTTTTGCCCTCTGTCTTTACTTTTTTACCCCCCTGCCCCCATCTATATTCTTTACCCCCCTGCTCCCGCTTAGGCGGGATTGAAACCCATACCAAAATATCTTTTAGGGTTTATAGCCCCCCTTTAGGGGGGGGTGGAGGGTTTGTCATTTTCAGGGGGGGTGGGGGATTTGTTGCCTGAATTTTTATTAGTATTTTTGCAGCCATAATTTAACAATGGGCAGAATACTCGGAATAGATTATGGCATGAAACGTGTTGGACTGGCAGTTACCGATCCTCTGCAGATCTTTGCCTCACCTCTGACCACAGTCACTGTCCAGGAGTTTGACAGCTACATTGATACATATCTGGATTCAGAACCGATTGATGAATTTGTTGTCGGTTATCCTGTCCGGATGAACAATAAAC
>JALONV010000018.1 GCA_025454755.1 Bacteroidales bacterium
CCTGTTAATCTTTTTATATAAGGCAGCTCCGACAGATATGTCGCCTGATCCGCCAACAATTGCATTATTGGGATAAATGCCAAAAGGCGTAAAGAATGCGTGCATTGAGCCTCCGAGCCCTTTATTGAATCCGTTCTCCCGGGCAAAAATTTCTGCAAGGGCTCCATAGAGAAGGAAGTTCATGGCCAGATCCTTAATATTTCCCTGGAATCCCTTCTCGACAACTTTAAGTGCATTTCCGTCGAAGAAATTCTTCATTATTGAATAAAGATTATCATCGTCGAGCTTGTTTATTGCCGACAGACCTTTGGCAAGTATCTCACCATGGCTCCGGTGCGAGCCAAAGATGAAATCGTTGATGTCAAGGTTGTAAGCCATGCCTACCGCCGCAGCTTCCTGGCCGATCGAGAGGTGTGCCGGCCCGGGATGATTATAAGCGATGCCGTTATATTCATTCCTGGTTTTAATAAGGTTGATCATGGTTTCGAATTCGCGGATAATAACCATGTCGCGGAATATTTTTATAAAATCTTCCCTGCTGTAGTTCTTTTTCTCCTCAGCAATAGTTTTTTTGTACTGGTTTACAGGTATTTTACTGAATTCGATGAACTGTGGTTTCCTTACAACCTTTGGATTGATGTTTTGATTTTTTGGCATAATAAAACGGTGTTACGGTATTATGGTGTTACGGTTTTACGGTTCTAATCTTTTCTCCCCCTTCCGCTAGCGCGGAATCTCCGCTTCGCTTCGATCTCCCTCTCTCGCCCTCTCCCCCTCATTAAATCAATAACTGAAATTCTCAATCTGATTCTTAATCTCCTTCAGTAATAATGTAGCCGGTCCTCCATCGATGGCACGATGGTCGTAAGTCAGCGACAGCCCTATATAGGGTACGAATCCGAAAGTATTGTTCCCAAGGTCAGCCGGTCTGTTTATGATCGTGCATACCCCTAGAATGCATGCCTGTGGCAGGTTGATAACAGGGGTGAACATCTCAACACCGTAGTTCCCAAGGTTGGAAACAGTGAATGAGGCAGAGGTACTCTGAATAAGTATAGGATCTATATTCCCTTTCCGGCATGCTTCGGCTACCGATTTTAATTCTTTTGAAAGCTGGCGCAGGTCTAGAGTCTCTGCATTTTTAACTGCAGGGACCATCAGTCCGCGGGGTGTATCAACAGCAATTCCCAGGTGTACTTTATGGTAAGTTTTAATTGTCTCTCCCAGAAAATGAGAGTTGGCTTCAGGGAATTTTTCCAGGGCTCTTATCACGCACCAGCAGATCATGTCGTTCAGGGTGATATCCTGTTTTTCGCTGCCGGCTGCAAGTCCTTCTTTGATCCTTATTCTTGCATCTAGCAAACGGTGAACGTCAGCGCTCATGTGATGTGTGAGCTGTGCAGAGTTCTGAAGCGATGAGTGCATGGCTTTTGCAATTATCCTGCGCACGTTGCTTACAGGCTGTTCAGTAAATTCACTCCCTGAGGATGCCACAGGTTTTTTAGACGAAGCCTTGCCTGAAAGAGCTCTTTCAATGTCGTTTATGACTATTCTTCCATTTGGTCCGGAACCCTGGAGATCTGAAAAGCGGACTCCTTTATTCTCTGCGAACTTCCTTGCTCTCGGAGAGATCGTGATGCGCGAATCGGACATTATTGACTGGCTTTGTATATGTGCTGAAGATCCGGCAGTAGCCTTTTCATCCTTTTCAGGAGCAATGTCAGCCGGCTTGCTGCCGGATGTTTTTCCGGGCATGAATGAAGCGGTTGACTCACCGGGCTTTCCGATTACTGCGACATTAATAAGGACAGGCACTTCTGTGCCTTCGTCAAAGAAAATTTCGAGGAGTGTTCCATCGCCCGGAGATTCAAGTTCGAAGGCTGCTTTATCTGTCTCGTACGAAAAGAGCAGGTCGCCTGAAGTGACTTTATCGCCTGGCTTTTTAAACCATTTGGTGATGATGCAGGTCTCTACTGACTGTCCCTGCTTAGGCATTAATACTGGAATGGCCATAGCTGTTGCTGGTTACTTGTTGCAAGTTGCAGGTTGCAGGTTGATTAAAAATCGATTTTAACCTGAAACCTGGAACCTGTAACCTGAAACACTGAAAATCTTAACATGTTATAATAGGTAGAATAAATCTCTGGTTAATAAAAATACATCTCATTATTAATCAGGGGATACAAAAATAAATCAAATAACATGTATTTACAAGTAAAAAGAGATATATTTGCAAAAAAATATGATTCATGGGGCTGGTTAAAAATATTCCTCAGCACAAGAGGCTTTATGAGATACTCAGGAAGCATATATCTGATGGTGTTTACAGGGAAGGCGATCTTCTGCCCTCAGAAAACGAATTATGCCAGCTTTATGGCATGACCCGGCCGACGGTAAGGCAGTCGCTGGCAACTCTTGCCAACGACGGATACATAATAAAACACCAGGGGAAAGGCAGCATAGTCCATCATCTGCCGAGAGAAATCGGCATTCTTTCAGTCTCAGGAACAACTTCTGCAGTAGGCGACCGTAACCTGAAAACAAGGATTATTCTAAAACCCGTACTTGTACCATGGGAGAAAGATTTCATGTTTCCCCTGTCAGAACTGGAGAAAGAATCAGGTTGCATTTACATGGAGAGGCTTCGTCTTCTGGATGGTGTGCCTATCTTTTATGATATCAGCTATATAGCAAATATTAACCTTCCCAGGATCACATCACGTCAGTTTGAGGACAGATCTCTTTTCAGGATACTCAGGGATCATTATCATATTGAAATAAAGGGTGGTGAGCAAAGAATAAAGTCTATACCTGCTTCAGCTAAGATCAGCAGTTTCCTCCAGCTTAAAAAAGGTCAGCCGGTGCTTCATCTTGAAAGAAAAATGGACACTAATAATCCCGGATTATTCCTCTATTCATCTATCTACTGCAATACGGAAAAATATTCGATCTTCGGTCGCTTCTGATAATTCCAAGAATCCAAACCTTAGTGCGGCAGGTCTTTAAATCATGTTTCTGATATTAATTATTAATAATATTCCTTACAGAATTTTATATGGAAAACATTATAAAACAATGGTCAGGGCGCCAGTTCCTGACCGCGGCTGCAGCACAGGAGCTGCAGGTTTGGCTGTTATACCTAACCTGGGGTGGGATGTAATCCGAGATCCGATGATACTATCCGACTGGGCTTCATAGGCCTGGGACGTCAGGCATTGATGCTGTAGTGATCGCTGTACCCGACCATGCATGGAACTTTGCGGAAAACGAAACAAAGGTTGAAGGTCCGTACGAAACAAGGATCCCTCGCCTGAAATTAATTGTTAAGAACTTCACACAGAGTGGATTATACGCCGTCAACTGTCTGGCTTAATGCTGGACGGAGGGAGAGTTTTTTCTAAAAGTCACAGAATGCCGGTGGCTTTCAACTTTAAAAGCTTAAAAATCCATAAACTCACCGGGACCAAGGACATTATCCGTAAATCTAACAGAATATACACCACCCTTGAACCAGGAAACTTCATTTTGCCTGACCCCGATTGAAGTAAGACCTCCTTTAAGCGGAGTAAAAACTACATTGCCATCCAGTTCTTTTTTACCGTTAATGTAAGTTTCCAGCTTTCCTTTATTGATAACATATGCCAGATGATACCACTGGTCGGAAGGGTGAAGGAGATTGGGATCTATCAATGCCAGCTGCTGATCGCCTGTTTTTACAAATGCATCAAGATACCAGCCTTTGTCTGTTGATCTTAATTCCAGCAATATCCTGTCTCCCTGGATATCCCCGCAATGAAGGAACCGTTGCTCGAAGCTGCCTCCGCTTTGAGGCTGGATAATTATTTCTATAGTGAACTTATCCAGATCTTGAAGCGGCATTTTGTCTATAAATATCGCGTCGGAAGATCCGTTAAAGAGGATAGCTTTTCCGTATTTGCATTTTATGGTCTCAGGTTTTCCTTTTATTCTGATCCCTTCCGGCATTTTTTTGGTAAGTGTTGAAAGAATCCATTCTGTGCGGAGATCACTTTTCTGCGGGATGTTTTTTTTTGTCATATTCAGGTTGTTTGGAAAAACAATTGTGATGGCACCAATCAATATAGTCAATAACGTACTATTCATATGGTCTTAATTTGTTACTAAAGTAGGAAAATTTCTATTGTTCTTTTAAAAGTTGCTGTAAAAAGATTTAATAAAAAAAGAAAGGGGGCCTCTTTTGAGACACCCTTTCTTAATATATCAGCCTGAATAATACTATTCGACTTTTTTCACTTTGATAGCGACAGGACCTTTTTCTTTCTGTTCTACTTCAAATTCAACAGCCTGGCCTGCTTCAAGTTCGGTGTGTGGAACCTCCAAACCTGATCGGTGGACAAAGATATCCTTGTTATCTTCAGTCTGAAGGAATCCATAACCTTTGACTCTGTCATACCATTTAACAGTACCTTTCATTGTTTCAGATTTTTTTCTCTACCTGTTGTCTCTTCCGGGACGATCGCCGCCTCTGCGGTCGTTTCCTCCCCTGAAATCTCTTCTTCTTTCGCCTCTTTCGATAGATTCGTTAACGATAATGTTCCTTCCCTGTACATCAGATCCATTGAGTTCTTCAATAGCTTTCTTTGCTTCAGCTTCATTCGGCATCTCAACGAAGCCAAATCCTTTGCTTTTTCCAGAGTACTTGTCAAAAATGATCTTGGCGGATGCGACTTCGCCATACTCTTCAAATAGTTCTTTTAATTCTGCTTCATTCATTTTAAAATGAAGACTTCCGACGTAAATGTTCATAGTTCAAAAATTAATATGTTAAAATATTTTCTGTTCCTGATATAGATGTGTTTTATATGATTCTGCCCTGATTCTCTTTCATCGATCTCAAATTCGAAAGATTTGATGAGAGGCGTTAGCTTGGCAAATCCGAAGTTACGCGGGTCAAAATCGGGTTGTTTTTTCAGGATAAGATTGCCGACATCTCCCAGATAAGCCCAGCCGTTCTCATCGGCCAGGTCTGTTATTGAAGCGGCTATCAGGCGTTTGGCCTTTTTAATCTGGAATTGCTGATCATTTTCCTGCGAAACTTTCCGGGACTTATCCGGTTTTCCCTTCTTCTCCTTCACAGGTGCCGGTTCCCTTACGGGGAACGGAGAATTTATGATCTCAAGGTAAATGAATTTATCGCAGGCAACAATAAAAGGCGAAGGGGTTTTCCGCTCGCCTATTCCTATAACCTTCATCCCTGCTTCCCTAAGCCTTGTTGCGAGTCTTGTAAAATCGCTGTCGCTTGATACAATGCAGAATCCGTCGACTCTTCCTGAGTAGAGGATGTCCATTGCATCAATTATCATTGCTGAATCGGTGGCATTTTTTCCCTTGGTATAGCTGTACTGCTGAACCGGGGTTATCGCATTCTCAAGAAGTACCTGCTTCCATCCTGATATGGTGGGCCTGGTCCAGTCGCCATAGATCCTTTTAAAAGTAGGTGTGCCGTATTTGGCAATCTCTTCAAGCATTCCTGTAACATTATGGAATGGAATATTATCGGCATCTATCAGAACTGCCAGTCTTAAATCATTTAATGTCTGCATTATAAGTTGTTTAAATCGGCCGTAAGTTACGATTTTATTATCATTATTTGTGTTTGCCCGTGAGCTCGGTTATTTCAAGCCTGAGAATTGTTGTTATCGCAAGTATCTCAGGTTTATATGAAAAATCTTTTTTACCTGTGTAATGAAACATGATCTGGTTCAGACCCTTTTTCTTCTCGTCAGGATCATCAACTATGGAGATATATCCATAGCCGACTATACTGCTGTACTTCATGCTGAAATCGCAAGCCAGGCTTCCTTCAACAATGTCGTGGTCCGTATCCATTTCAAAGCATACATAATTGTTTTTCCTTATCAGATCAAGCTTTCGTCCTTCATTTGCACAATGAAACCAGAGATATTTTTTCTCTCCTCCCGAATAACCGAAATTCATTGTTACAATGTATGGTGTATTCATGTCGGCAAAAGCTATCCTGCAGACATCGGCACGTGAAATTATTCTTTCAATCTCTTGTATATCAGTTACTTCTTTATTTTTCTTCCTCATAGGATATCAATTTATTTCATTTTGATAATAGTTGTTAAGATAATCAATATATAAATAAATAGTCTTTTTGCTCTGAAGGCCAGTTCTGATTTAAAAGTTGAAAGTGCGGGAGATTCCTCACTTCACTGCGTTCCGGAACTACAGATCCACTTTGACAGGATCTGTACCTGGGTCGGAAGATTCCTCACTTCACTGCGTTCCGTTCGGAATGACATTTTCCTGGTTGAGACAGGGGGGAGAGATGAGGCGAAACGCTACCTGCGTTTCGCCTCATCTCTCCCCCCAATTAATTAATATTCATCTTGTCATTTCGAGCGAAGCGAGAAATCTCCCTCCCCATTCCTGGAATTTAATTATGTCAGACTTTAGAGATAGAATTCACTCATTCATTTCAAGAAATTGAAGAATCTCCTAATTTTAATATAGCCTATTTAATTAAAAATAAAGAATATTATTAACTTTGCCACCGCCCTGAATGGGCCAGAACTAATCAAAAGCAATTAATATGGGAAAAGGTGATAAGAAGACCAAAAGAGGCAAGATTATACTTGGTACCTATGGCGTAAGAAGACGCAGAAAAAAAGCCAATAAGCCCTCAGTACAGCTGATACAGCCCGCAAGAGAAAAAGAATCAAGGGAGAAGAAACCGGTGAAGGAAAAGAAACCCGTAAAGGAAATTGTTGAAACTGCTGAAGTCCTTGAAGTGAAGGAAGTGAAGGAAGTGAAGGAAGTGAAGGAAGTAAAGGAAGTGAAGGAAGTAAAGGAAATAAAAGAGGTAAAGGAACACAAGCCTGTAAAGGAAACCAAAGAGGTTAAGGAGCATAAGCCTGTTAAAGAGGCTAAAGAACACAAACCAGCTAAGGAAACCAAAAAGGTTGAAGAGCACAAACCTGAGAAGAAAGTTAAAACAGTTAAGCCTGCTAAAGAGACCAAAAAACCTTCTGCTGTAAAGAAAGTGGCCAAACCTGCAAAAGCTGAAAAACCAAAGAAAGAAGTAAAGGTTTCAAAGCCGGTAAAGAAGAAGAAAACTGAAAAAGCTGCTAAACCGGCAAAGACCAGCAAGGCAAAGAAATAATCAAGGTTTTAATTCTAGAAGTATGCTGGCGCCGATTTGCAATCGATGCCAGTTTTTATTCAGTACGGATTACAACCGGGCAAAGGCACGGATTACAACCGGGCAAAGGAACGGATTACAACCGAGCAAAGGCACGGATTACAAATCCGCGCCAGCGGCCATTGTGGTCAACCTTTGCGAGCTCGGCGAAGCCAAATCCGCGCCAGCGAGCTTTTCACGACGCCCGACACCTAACGCCCGACACCTAACGCCTGACGCCTGACGCCTGAAGCCCGACGCCCGTAGCCTACTGTTTTACAATCAGATATTTATAATCATCCGGATCGATTCTCGCATTGATTATCACCGGCTCATTCAGCGCAAGGGCATTGTTAACAGCTTTTACCATGCTGTCATCTGAATCGGCCGTAAATACCTTTATTCCAAGAAAAGATTCCGCTCCGAAAAGATCACCATGGTACAGGATTGTTCCGTCCGGAGGAATATCATTCCATGACTGTTTAAGTTTTATCAGATTAAGCTCTCCATCGGATAATACAACCACAATGACCGGCGCTTTATATCTTTTTGCCGTTACCATTTCTCCGGCCATCATAAGAAATCCGCCATCACCGGTGATACAAACAACCGTTGATTCAGGTTTATGCAGATTTGCAGCAATTGCTGCAGGTATGCCAAATCCCATGCCTGACCAGCCATTGGTGATTATCAGATCTCCTTTTGAGCCACATTCCCAGAATTGACCCAGGAGGTGAAGATGGGAGCCTACATCAGCGGTAATTATTGAATCTGCCGGCAGTTCTTTCTTAAGAACTTTCAGAACTGCCACAGGGCCAAAGTTAGATGAAAAGCCATCGAATACTGAGATCATTTCATCACGAATACCCTTTATTATGTTGCCTCTGTAAACAAGAGATCCTTCATTCAGGTTCTTCAGTAAGGAAAACCATTCCCCGGGAGATCCTGTAAACCGGACAACATTTTCCCTGTCCGGCAAATCTGTTTCCCTGGTATCAAAGTGGATCAGTGGAACATCCGGCATCCATGATTCATAATTATATTCCACCTGGTCATAACCCAGACCTATCACAAGGTCACAATTCTGATAAATATCTCCAAGATAATCGCTGAGTGCATGAAAAAGGACTCCTGCATAACAGGCATGATCTTCAGGAATTATTCCTTTAGCCATTGGTGTGATTACGACCGGCATCCTGTATTTTTTGAGAAATGAGACAAGCTCTTTCCCGATCCCAAGACGTTTTGCCGTTAACCCGACAGCAAGAACAGGTCGTCTCGAATCCTGCAGCAGTGCAGCTATTTTCTGAACATCATTATGCTGTTCTTTAGTTTCAGGCGTTAAAGTTATATTCTGTGACAGATTGATTTCCCTGAGAGCGATGTCGGAAGGAAGTCCAATGTGCACAGGTCCCGGATACTCCTTACTGCAGATTGTCAATGCCTTTTCAATGATTTCTGAAGCATTATTTTCGTTCAGCCTGAAAGTGGCTTTTACAAGAGGTTCAAAAAGTTTCTGGTGATTGATGTTCATCTGGGCTGTCCTGCCAATCATACTGTCGCTCATCTCACTCGTCATGACTATCACAGGAGACCTGTCAAGAAGCGCCCCTCCGATACCTGTTGTAATATTAGCAGCACCTGGACCGTAAGTTGCATGGCAGGCACCCGGGATTCCGGAAAGCCTTGCAGTAACATCTGCCATTATGCCTGCTGATGCTTCGTTGGAGACAAGGATAAACTCTATTCCTGCTCTTTTGAAAGCCTCGAGATATGGGATGGATGGACCACCGGGGATACCGAAAACATATCGTACGCCGGCATTAAATAGATGATTTGCAATGTGATCCGCGACAGTCATTTAAGTTATTCAGTTGATCTTACAAATCTATTAAATAATATGTGATTTTTTTTTAGGATATTTGTCGCCAAAATTATCGGGTGCCTAAAAGAGACGATACTATATTCTGGGCTATTATTGCGTGCCTGCTTTGGTCAACTGCCTATGCCGGAATCAAGATAGGCCTTCAGTATGATACCCCGCTTCATTTTGCAGGAGTCAGATTTATAATTTCCGGATTAATGATCCTTCCTTTTACGGTTAAACCTTCTGCCTTCATAGCAATGGTAAAAGAGCACTGGAAGATCATTGCCTGGGTTACCTTTCTTCAGACACTTGTGAATTATATCTTTTTTTACCTGGGAATGGATCTGGTCCCCGGAGCTCTTGGTGCCGTGATAGTTGGATCTCAGCCTCTGATAACCGCGGTTGTTGCTGCAATGATGCATGAAAGCGAGAAGCTCACCAGAAGGAAAATAGTGACGATAATATTGGGGATTGCCGGTGTCGTGCTGATCAGCGCGGGACGACAGGCCTTTAAGCTTGGTACTGCTGCAGAAATAGCAGGCGTCATTATGATACTTATTGCCAATATCGGAACGGCAACCAGCAATGTTATGGTTTCCCTGAAAAGCAAAGGATGCAATCCTTATGTGCTTAGTTCAACCTCTCTTTTAACAGGAGGAATTCTCATTTATCTTATTTCAATACCGTTTGAAGAGAGACCACAGGGGCCTTTGCCTTTTGTTTACTGGGCAGATCTCATCTGGCTGGCTTTCATGTCGGCGTTCTCATTCTCCCTGTGGTTCAAGCTGCTCCAGCGGCCTCATGTAAGAGTGTCGGAGCTGAACCTCTGGAAGTTCATCATACCTGTTGTCGGTGCAATCCTCAGCTGGCTGATTGTTCCCGGTGAAAAGCCAGAATGGCTGACCATCACAGGGATGGTGATTATAACACTGTCGCTGATAGCATTTTTCAAGAATGGCGACAGGGCTAATGCCGGTGCTTCAATCCCGGATAAGTGACAACCCGGGATTTCCTGTCCTTTCTTTTTCCGTATTTCTTGTCGGATCTTTTATCTGTTCTGCGGTCGGACCATTTCTCTTTTCTTTTTCCTTTTTCATGGCTTCTTCCTTCACCGCGGCTTTCAGTTTTTTCCTGTGCAACTTCCACGGCTACCCTTCTGTCGTTAAACCTGGCTTTGCTCAAAGCGTCTATTACTTCTTCTGCATATCCGGCTTCAACTTCAAAAAAGGAAAAAGTCTTCATAAGATCTATTTTCCCTATCGGGATTTTCTTTCCCTTTGTATTTGAGTTTATCAATTCAATAAGCTGTTCCGGAAAGAAGCCGTCAGTTTTTCCAAGGTTAATGAAGAGCCTTTTATAATCTCCTTCAAATTTTCTGCCAGATCCTTTTTTGTTTTTGCCCCTGAACCCTTCTTCGCTTTCTGCAGCCGGAGAATGAAGTTCTTCGCCATATCTGTAATCATCAAGGAATTTGTCGAATTGCAGAGAGACTACTCTCCTGAGGAGTTCCTCCTTGTCAAGACCGGCAAGCTTTTCCTCGATTTCCGGAATGAACCTGTCAATCTCCTGGTGCTCGGTCTCCACCATCTCAAGTTTTTTCACCCAGTGAAGAAGTTGTCTGCTGCATATTTCACTGCCTGAGGGGATCTGCATCATCTTAAAAGGTTTTTTGATCTTCCTTTCAATCTGATGGATTGTGATTTTGTCCCTTGGACTGATAATAGAGACTGAGATTCCTTTTTTCCCTGCTCTTCCTGTACGTCCGCTTCTGTGGGTATAGACTTCGAGATCTTCGGGTAGACTGAAATTAATAATGTGTGTAAGATCATCGACATCAAGTCCACGGGCAGCCACATCTGTTGCAACCAGCAGCTGAAGGTTCCTGACCCTGAATTTCTGCATAACCGTATCGCGCTGTGCCTGTGAAAGATCGCCATGAAGCGCATCGGCATTATAACCATCGTCAATAAGCATTGATGCAACTTCCTGTGTCTCCCTGCGGGTGCGGCAGAATATTATTCCATATATGTCAGGCTCTGAATCTGCAAGCCGTTTTAGCGCCTTGTATTTATCCTTTGAATGGACCAGGTAATAGTTATGGCTTACATTTTCTGCAGTTGCATTTTTTGTGCCGATGGTTATTTCCACGGGATCAGTCATATATTTCCTGGCAATGGATGCGATTTCATTCGACATCGTTGCCGAGAAGAGCAATGTTCTTCTGCCTGCAGGTATCTCTTCGAGAATTTCATTAATACTGTCAAGGAATCCCATATTCAGCATCTCATCAGCTTCATCAAGGATAACTGATGATACATGGTTCAGTTTTGCGGCTCCCCGTCCGATGAGGTCGATCAGCCTTCCGGGTGTTGCGACAATAATGTGCACTCCTTTTTTAAGCGCTCTTATCTGGTTGTCAATACTTGCACCACCATAAACCGCGAGGATATTCAGTTTCCCCATGTACTTCGAATAATCAGCAAGGTCGCCGGTTATCTGCATGCATAATTCACGGGTGGGGCAAAGTATAAGTGATTGAACATTATTCGATTCTGTATCGGTGGCCTGCACAAGCGGAAGTCCGAAAGCCGCTGTCTTTCCGGTTCCGGTTTGCGCCAGGGCTATTATGTCACATTCGTCGCCAAGCATCAGGGGGATTACGTTTTCCTGAACAGGCATTGGCATCTCAAAACCCAGTTCACTGATTGCTTTCAGGATACCGGGGGTAAATCCCATTTCTTCAAAGTTTCTCTTTATCATAAGGGGCGCAAATGTAATCAATTAAATGTTTAAATTTGTTACATGTCCATTCAGCAAGTCAAAATATATGCACGGGACTACTCACCGCGCCTGGGTTTTATTACCGGTATTATTCTTGGAGATATACTTGGACTTCCCTGGGATATTGTGACTGACCGAAGGAAAATAGGCAAATCACCGGTGATAAATTACTCAGAGGAAAATATTAAAGGAGCCTTGAAAATCAAGCCCGATTCGCTGCTCTTTGAAACGGGAGTAAGCATAAGGGAAATAAATGTGAATACCTGGAACAGCCTTCCGGTATTCTTTCAGACTGATGAGGGATCAGATATGCCTTTCGATATTTTTGCTGCCTCCTTTTACCTGGTGACAAGGTATGAGGAATATCTTGTTCATCAACCGGATGAACACGGACGTTTCATGGCTTCATCATCCCTGGCATATAAAAACGGATTTCTTGGGAGACCGGTGGTTGATCTCTGGGCAAAAGAATTTGCAAAAGCATTCATGAAAAAATATCCGACGGTTGCATTCAGGCGAAATGAGTTTAAAGCTCTTCTTACAATCGACTCAGACCAGCCATTCGCCTATCTCGGGAAAAACCTTCTTACAAGTGTAGGCGGACTTCTTCGCGACATGACCAACAGGGATGGTCATGCTTCTGACCGTTACAGGGTAGTGAAGCATGAGATGAAGGATCCTTATGAAGTATATGATTATATTCTTGGGTGCATTGAAAACTATAGCTCCGATACCAGATTTTTTTTTCCGACTGGTGATCATTCAAAATATGACAAGAATCCTTCCTGGAAAAGCCAGGAATACAGAGATCTGATAAACAAAATTGCCGGGAAATTCAATATCGGAATACATCCTTCCTATTATGCGGGAGAAAAGTATCAGCTTCTGGGATCAGAGACCGGCCGGCTGAAAACGATGGCAGGAAAGGATATTAACTCCTGCCGCTATCATTTTCTGAGATTGTTCATGCCTTTTTCATACAGGAATCTGACTCTCCAGGGCATAACAGAAGATTTCTCAATGGGATATCCTGATGAACCAGGATTCAGGGCAGGGATTGCACGTCCCTACTTTTTCTATGACCTTGCTGAAGATAAGCAAACCAGCCTTAAGATCATTCCGTTTCAGGTTATGGACGGGACACTCTTTCAATACAAGAACCTTGAACCTGTAACTGCCGGTGATGTCATTTTCAGACTGATTGATGAAACCAGAAGGGTCGGCGGACTCTTTGTCAGCATCTGGCATAATACGTCACTGCTCGATACACCGGAGTGGAAAGGATGGAGAGAGATATTTGAACAAATGCTGAAAGAACAACAGTCATGATAATATATCTTAATAATGATGAGATCGACCGTGAACAATGGGATAACTGCGTAAAGCTTTCTCCACGGCCAAGGCCATATGCGTACTCGTGGTACCTCGATATCATGTCTCCCGGCTGGGAAGCAATGATAGATGACGATTATGATTCCGTGTTCCCGATTCCATGTTCAAAAAAATACGGCATACGGTATATCGCAACCCCGAATTTCCTTCAGCAGCTTGGAGCCTTCTCACCGGATAAATCACAGCAGAAAGCGATCAATGAATTCGTTGATTACATGCCTTATTTTTTCCGACTTATTGACCTGAGCGTTGGCCAGCGGATAGATAATGACAGATACAGGGTGACTCTGAAATCAAACTATGAACTCGATCTGTCAAAACCCTACGATAAGCTGAGGAACAATTTCACATCACACTGCAGGAGAAATATTGATAAGGCGGCAAAGAAAAAAGCTGAAATAGTCTCTGACATTTCTCCTGAAGAGCTTATCGGGCTGTTCCGGAATAACAGGGGGCTTGATATCAGGGGTATCAAACAATGCGATTACCAGCGTCTGAATTCACTTATGCATTTTTGCCTGTTAAACAAAAAAGGCCGGATACTCGGAATAAGGAAATCAAAAAAGAAGCTCATCTATGGTATCTTCCTGGTTGAGATTAAAGGAAGGATCACAATGCTCTTTGTCGTCAATACACCGGACAGCCGCGAGAAACGTCTGGGATATCACATCGTAAATGAATTAATTATGCAATCAGCGGGCACCAGGACCATTCTCGATTTTGCCGGATCGTCTGTCCCGTCCATCGCCTCCTTTATGGAGTCTTTCGGAAGTATCAATGTTCCTTTCTACAGGATCTACCGCAACCGTCTGCCGTGGCCTGTCAGTATGTTTAAATAGGATTAAAAGAAGATGGTTTTACGGTATGACGGTTTGACGGTATGACGGTAAGTATATATTAGTTATCAGATCAAGAATTTTCTGATCTGACTTTAATTATTTTGTTGAGTATTATTGATATTTTATCACACTTATTAATTATAGTTTCCATTTCCGAATATTCGATATACCCAATTTCCTGAGCGATTATTATTTGCTTCTGGAGTTCAGCGATGGATCCTTTAGCAGTATAAAAATATCTGACAGAAATTTTATTTGTCCCCGATTCATCACCTTCGGCAATATTACTGGGGATGCTAACGGCCGATCTTTGGATTTGGTCCTTTAACCCAAAATCCTTGGTAAATGGCTGTGTACGAGTGATCTTATAGATTTCAACAGCAAGTTCCTTGGCAAGTTGCCAAACAAGAAGTTTTCGAAAATTTCCCATTTTTCAGCGAGTTTTAGTTAGACAATCTGATCTCATCATACAATTCCACATGTATGATAATCTTCCAAAGATTGAAAAAACATCTTGATAATACTGTCACACGATCATATCTTCGCACCGCCACACCGCCACACCGCCACACCGTCGCACCGTTATACCGTTCTTACAGTTTTTCCAGTTCTATCTCTTCATCCATTTTTACCTCAACCAGCTTCCCATTATCGCACTTTACTGTCCTTGCAGGGAATTTCTTGAGAATGGTATAGTTGTGTGTTGCAATGACAACTGCCCTTCCTGTTGTGCTGATCTCTTTCAGTAATCTGATGATACCCTCTGAAGTCTCCGGATCGAGATTACCGGTAGGCTCATCGGCAAGTATTATATCTGGATCATTGAGAAGTGCCCTTCCGATAACAACACGCTGCTGCTCTCCGCCTGAAAGCTGATGAGGCATCTTGTAGCCTTTCAATCCGAGACCTACTTTCTCCAATACTTCTCCAATACGGGCTTCGATCTCACTATTGTTTTTCCACCCTGTAGCCTTCAGCACAAATTCAAGATTATCATGTACCGACCTGTCGATCAACAGCTGGAAATCCTGGAATACTATTCCGAGCTTCCTTCTCAGCATGGGGATTTCTTTAGTTCTAAGCTTTGAAAGATTGTAGCCTGCTACTACTCCTGATCCCTCCTTAAGAGGTATCTGTGCGTTAATTGTTTTAATGAGGCTTGTCTTGCCGCTTCCAACCCTGCCGACAAGATACATGAATTCACCTTTTCTTATGCTCAGGTTAACACCGGAAAGCACCAGGTGATCCTGCTGCCAGATAAGACATTCTTTAAGCTCAATGATAACGTCGAGAGGAAGTGTTTCCTGCATATCCGGGTCGTTTGATATGCAAAATAATGAAAGAATTGATAAATAATATTTGGATGTTGATAAAATCAGTAATAAAGCCCGGCGGCAGGCGTTTAATAATTGTAATTTTACTTCTGATTTTTAAAACCAGAAGCTATATATGTGGCTTACAATTAGGCTGTTATGCAAGGTTCAGAATAACTCTGACAATGTGCCGGCCTGAAGCTGAAGGCCAAAATCAATTAGTTATGAACAGAAACAGATTAGTCTCGATCCTGGGTTGCCTGGCAATATTTGCAGTTCAGGCTGCAGCGCAGGTTCCGTTTACCGACAGGGAGATGGGCTCTGAATTCATAAGAGGGATGGAGCTTTTCAATATGGAAAAATATCCGGCTGCCATCCGTCTGTTGGATTCGTATATAAAGAACAGTGACAATTCAGACATCACTGCACTTGCTGAGGCAGAATATTACAGATCGCTTTCAGCCCTGGCTCTCTTCAATCCCGATGCTGAATACAGGATGATAACCTTCATCAGGACTCACCCTGAAAGCCCGCGTATCAATGAAGCCTATCTTGCCCTGGGCGATTATTTTTACCAGAACAAGAATTACCGCAAAGCTGCAGTATATCTTGAACAGGTCAGAAGATGGGAGCTTACGGAAGAGAAACTGCCAGAATATTTCTTCCGCCTGGGTTATTCACAAATGATAAAGGGCGACAAGCCGAGAGCTATGCTGATGTTCTCGGAAATCAAGGATATCGACACCGAATATACACCTCCGGCACTTTACTATTTCTCACACCTTGCCTACGAGCAGAAAATGTACGAAACTGCAATGGATGGTTTCTCACGGCTGAAGGATGATGAGACATTTGGCGGAGTAGTTCCCTTCTATATTGTTCAGATACTTTATCTTAAAAAAGATTATGACCAGATACTTACAACGGCTCCCGAACTGCTGAAATCTGCCGGACAGGCAAGAGCAGTGGAGATTTACCGGTTCATCGGTGATGCATATTATAATAAGGACAATTACGCGGAAGCTCTTCCTTACCTCGAAAAATTTGCGACGGGAACAAAGATGAGCACGCGGGAAGACAAGTACCAGCTCGGTTATTGCTATTATAAAACCGGAGAGACCGACAAGGCAATAAAGCTGTTGAGGGAGATAGGGGCCGGCAACGATCTGCTGAGCCAGAATATCTGGTTCATTCTTGGCGACTGCTACCTGCAGAAAGGCGATAAGAAACGTGCTCAGCTGGGTTTCCAGGAGGCATCAAAACTTACCTTCGACAGGAATATTACAGAACAGGCTCTCTTCAGCTATGCAAAGCTGACTTATGAAACTTCATATTCGCCTTTTGGTGAAGTGATAAGAGCTTTTGAGGATTACATTGACCGCTTCCCGGCTTCCGGGAGGATTGATGAAGCATATAACTACCTGATAAGTACCTATATGCAGGTCAGAAACTTCAAGGCTGCGCTTGCATCACTCGATAAGATCCCGAACAAAACTTCAAAGCTTGAGGAGGCTTACCAGAGAGTTGCATTTTTCAGAGGACTTGAACTTTTCAAAAATATGGAGCTTGCATCCTCAATTTCAATGTTTGAGAAATCACTCAAATATGAAAAATATAACAGACAGCTGAGAGCCAGGGCAGTTTACTGGAAAGGAGAAGCTGAATACCGCCTGGGCAAATATGAAGAAGCGAGAGGAGATTACACAACATTTCTCGGAATACCAGGATCCTCAGCTCTTGGTGAAAACACACTGCTGAGATATAACCTCGGATATACACTCTTTAACCTCAAGGATTATACAAATGCAATAACGCATTTCAAGACCTTTGAGTCGGAAGTGGCCAATGTGAGATCTGAAGTCATGGCTGATGCCAGGAACAGGATTGCTGACTGTTATTACATCACAACTAATTATTCATCTGCCATAGAATATTACGACAAGGTTATTGATTTCGGGAAGGTTGATGCTGATTATGCGATGTTCCAGAAGGGATTTTCACTCGGACTGATGAACAATGAAAGAGGCAAAGCCGATGTATTGTCATCACTTACAACCAGGTATCCATCTTCAGCATATGTCCCGAATGCGATTTTTGAGAGGGGCAGGGCTTATGTGGTGCTGGAAGATTATCAGAAGGGTGAAGCAGATTTCAATACTGTTATAAATTCGTTTCCGGAGAGTCCTTTCGTTCCAAGGGCTATGGTTCAGCTTGGCCTGCTCTATTACAATACGGATCAGAACGACAAGGCAATAGACCAGTATAAAAAAGTTGTCGGGAAATACAGGTCGACTCCCGAAGCCAGGGCAGCACTTACCGGACTGAAGAACACTTATGTCGAGATGAATGATGTGGATTCCTATTTTGCCTATGTTAAAACGCTTCAGGGTTATGGCGACGTCAGTCTTGCCGAAAAGGATTCTCTGCTTTATGCTTCAGGTGAGAACCTCTACATAACAGGCAGGTATCCCCGGGCGGTTGAAGTCTTTAAGAGCTATATAAGTGAATTTCCGGCAGGAAGCTTCCTGCAGAATTCACAGTTCTACCTGGCAGAGTGCTACAGGAAGACCGGCAATAATGACGATGAAGCGCTGAAACTTTATACAGCTGTTGCAGGCGCCCCGGTGAATCAGTTTACGGAACAATCATTAGGCGCAGCTGCAGCTATTTATTATTCTAAGGAAGATTATAACTCCTCGCTGTCATATTATGAGAAGCTGGAAAAGGGAGCCACTACTTCCGAAGTCAAAATAACAGGATTGAGGGGTGAGCTCAGATCAGCATACCAGCTGGGTGATGCGCAAAAAACAATTACAGCCGCTGAAAAGATAACAGGTACACCAAACATTCCTGAGGAGCTTACCAGGGAGGCGATATTCATGAGGGCAAAGGCAAACTACAGCCTTAACAATTTCGAGAGTGCCCTGGCCGATTTCCGGAAGACAGCCACGGAGGTGACAAGCGCTGAAGGTGCTGAATCAAAATACAGGGTGGCTGAACTTCTCTTTAAAAAGGACCAGGTGGATGAATCGGAACGACTTATCTCGGAATTCGTCGACCAGAACACACCGCACCAGTATTGGATGGCAAGGATGTTCATTCTGCTTTCAGATATAAGCCTGAAGGAAGGAGACAAACTGCAGGCTCGTGTAACACTCGAGAGCCTGAGGGATTATTATACTATTGACAATGACGGAATCCTCGATGAAGTAAAAGCAAAACTGGATGCCATCAATACCGGTAATTAACAAGAAAAATGCCATTACTTAAATGAAAAAAATCCTGATATTATTACCTCTGACATTCCTGGTTTGCCTGACTGTTTCAGCCCAGACCGATCAGCAGGATCTGAACAGGGAAGTGACATTGTATAACCCTTATAAACCTTCTCTCCCGGTATTTCTAAAGAGGAGCTATCTCCCTGATATAAGCGATACTGCAAAGCTGAGGCCTGACTTTACCTATGACGTTGTAACAACGGCTTATACTCCCGAATATACCATAAGCCCCATTAAACCTGCAGCTCTTCTTCCCGATCCTCTGCCAAAGCTTTACAAGAGTTATGTCAGACTGGGTTTTGGCAATTATATTACTCCTCTGGCCGAAGTGAGCATTACAAATGAACGCTCAAAGAAAGGAGCAATTGGTTTCTATGGAAGACATTTTTCCACAAACGGAAAGATTCTCCTGAAGGAAGATGTGGATAAGGTCTTTGCAGGGTATATGGATAACGATGTTTCGTTATACGGCAAAAAATTCTTCAGAGGCACCCTGCTTGAGGGAGCAGTGGATTTCACCCAGAAACTCAGATATGCTTATGGCTATGATACGATGATCGTTGACTATGATCCGGAGAAGAAAGATATAAGAATGGGATACAATAATCTTGGAGCTGATATATCATTTGCCTCACTGACGCTTGATTCTTCAAGCTATTCCTATGATTTCGACCTTAATTATGATTATTTCTATCATACAAACCTGAAATATCAGCATAACATTGGACTTACGGGAATCATGGCGACAAAGTATGAAGGTTTTTACATTGGATCAGGACTTGATGTTCAGTATGCCATACTTTCAAAATCTCTGTATGACAAGTCAAAATATATTGTTTCACTCAGTCCTTTCGTTAAGAAAAGCACCCCTCAATGGAACTTTAAGGCAGGGCTTCAGCTGCTTCTTGACAGGAATATGACTGACAAGCCTGAGTTCCATATTTATCCTGACGTGAATTTCGGATTCAGCGTGGTGCCATCATATGTCAGGTTTTTTGCTGCCCTGAACGGAAAGCTTGAAAGGAACGGACCGGAGAAGATAATGGAGGAAAATCCTTTCCTGGTGAGGGATGGAAGCCTTTTTAAGCTGAATAATACCAGTCACAATCTGATTGTATCGGCAGGACTTAACGGCAACAACGGGATTGGCGGTAATTATGTTCTTTCTGCTTCATATTCTGTGATTGACGATATGCTTTTCTACGCAAATCAGGTCGACACTATAGATATTATTTCACCCGAAATGGGTAACTTTTTTATTGCACTTCCTGATGACGGAGAGGTGTTAAAGATACATGGTGAGATAACCGGTTTGATCAAAGACAAGATCTGGTATGGCGCTGAGGCCAACTGGTACAATTATTCGCTTACACTATACGATTTCCCGTTGAACAAGCCTGACTGGGATGCGACAATCGGTCTTAAATACAACCTGAGGAACAAAATCATCGCAGGTGCATCGGTCTGTACGCTGGGGAATCGCCAGCTGGCGTTTTTGGATGGTACCACCATGGTTAAACTGCCTGAGAAGGAGCCGATACATGTCAACATTAACCTGAATGCGGAGTACAGGTACTCTAAGATTCTGTCATTCTGGCTTAAAATCAATAACATAGCCTTTAATAAGTACTACGAATATGCGTTTTACCCTACGCAGAGGTTTGTCTGCATGGTAGGATTCAGCTATAGCCTGTAGGTCATCACGTACTCCCCCCTTCCCTTACTTTTAAGGGAAGGGGCTGGGGAAAGGGTTCTTTTGTCAAAACAGAGGGGGGTGAGTGCATGGGAAGAAATTTTTGTTAATTTCTCCCTCATTTTGTGCATAAAAAATAACATATTTTTAACAAAAAAACCGGTAAAAATGTGTATATTTGCCTTGTTAGTTAATTTACATATTATCAATTGATTATAATACAGAATGAGAGGTCTTTTCCGGTAGCTGGCGGTGGTGAAAATCAAATTCTTGTCCCGATCCCCTATTATCGTTTAAAATAACAGTTAGTGATGAGAAGAAATAAGCTCTCTTTTGGTATTATTTGGAGATATTAAACCATTGGAAAAATGAGTGAGAAGAAGAAAAAAAAGCAGGAGAACAATGAATACTCTGCTGAGAGTATTCAGGTGCTGGAGGGTCTTGAAGCGGTCAGGAAAAGACCTGCAATGTATATCGGCGATATTGGAGTAAGAGGGCTGCATCATCTTGTATATGAGGTTATCGATAATTCAATAGATGAAGCTCTTGCAGGATTCTGCTCCAGGATCGATCTTGTGATCCATGAAAATAACACAATAACTGTAACTGACGACGGACGGGGTATTCCAACAGGTATAATGGAGAAAGAGCAGAAATCTGCCCTCGAAGTCGTGATGACTGTATTGCATGCAGGAGGTAAATTTGACAAGGAGTCCTATAAAGTATCAGGAGGACTTCATGGTGTCGGGGTATCCTGCGTCAATGCGCTCTCCAAACACCTTACCGCCACTGTCATGCGCGAAGGCAGTGTTTTTAAGCAGGAATATGAAAAAGGCAAGCCTGTCACAGAAGTGGAAGTGATTGGCAAATCTGACAAATCCGGGACAATTATATCTTTTGAACCCGACAATACTATATTCCAGGCAACCGAATTCAACTTCGAGATCCTTGCTGCACGTCTGCGCGAACTTGCATTCCTCAATAAAGGTATCCTCCTTACAATAAAGGATATGCGCGAACTTATGGAAAATGGAAATGGAGGTAAACCGCGCTATGAAGAATTCAAATCAGAACTGGGACTAAAGGAGTTCGTTGAATATCTCGATGCCAACAGGCAAAGGATCATCGAAAACCCGATCCATATTACATTCGACAAAACTGAAATACCCGTCGAGATTGCTCTCCAGTACAATGACTCTTTCTCTGAAAATGTTCACTCATATGTGAATAATATAAATACAATTGAAGGCGGAACACATCTGGCAGGATTCAAGAGAGGTTTGACAAGAACATTGAAAAAATATGCTGAAGATTCCGGTGCTACATCAAAACTGAAATTTGACATAAACGGTGATGATTTCCGGGAAGGCCTTACAGCCATTATTTCAGTTAAAGTTCAGGAGCCACAGTTCGAAGGCCAGACAAAAACAAAGCTTGGCAACAATGAAGTGATGGGTGCCGTAGACCAGGCAGTAAGCACGATGCTCACCAACTATCTTGAAGAAAATCCGAAAGATGCCAGGGTAATCGTACAGAAAGTGATACTGGCAGCCACGGCTCGCCATGCTGCGCGGAAGGCAAGGGAAATGGTACAGCGTAAAAATGAATTCTCTGGTTCAGGCCTCCCCGGCAAACTGGCCGACTGCGCCGACAGGGATCCATCAAAATGCGAAATATACCTGGTTGAGGGAGATTCTGCAGGAGGAACTGCAAAACAGGGCCGTGACAGAAGATTCCAGGCTATCCTTCCTTTGCGGGGGAAGATCCTTAACGTTGAAAAAGCAATGCAGCACAGGATCTATGAAAGCGAGGAGATAAAAAACATATTCACCGCCCTTGGCGTCAACATTGGTACCGACGAAGATAGTAAAGCGCTGGATGTCAGTGGCCTGAGATATTATAAAATCATTATAATGACTGATGCCGACGTCGATGGTTCACATATCACGACGCTTATCATGACATTCTTCTTCAGATATATGCAGGACCTGATACGGAGAGGAAATCTCTTTATCGCAACACCTCCTCTCTACCTTGTTAAGAAAGGAAAATCAGAACGTTATTGCTGGTCAGAAGAGGAACGTGAAGCTGCTGTGAAGGAGATGGGACAGGGGAAAGAGTCAACCGTGGGTATACAGAGATATAAAGGTCTTGGCGAAATGAACGCCGAACAGCTCTGGAGCACCACAATGAATCCGGAAACAAGAACATTGCGCCAGGTAACCATCGAAAGCGCGGCAGAGGCTGACCATATCTTCTCAATGCTGATGGGTGATGAGGTCCCTCCGAGAAGGGAATTCATCGAAGCTCATGCCAAGTACGCCAAGATAGACGCTTAATCGCCGAAATATTTTCTGCGTACCTCAACTGCGTTATACTGACAGACCTCTGCACAGCAGAAGCACCTGATGCATTTCCTGTCATTAAGTATTACCCATTTTTTCTTTTCCGGGTGCATTGTTATGGCATTCACAGGACAGATTTTGATGCACTCCTGACAGCCCGTGCAGTTCTCATGGACGAAAGCAGGTCTCTTTTCGAGCTTTTTAAGGAAGTACAGCCTGTGCTTGATGAATTTGACTGCCAGATTCTCATTGCCGGTAATGGGCAACCGTTTGAAATCCTTTTTGATCAGTGATCCAAGTTCCGGCCCATCGTAAATAATTTCATTTTTATCCCCAAGCCAGTGTCTTCTTGCAATGGCAATGGCATTTGTGGGGATATCCATCGGATCGTAGCCTGCAATGGTACTTGCGATTATATCCAATGCTACAGGATTTGTCGAGCCGATTATAACACCCGTATGTACCGGAGTTCCCTGTCCAGGTCCGTGTCCTTCCATCCCCATTATGCCGTCCATCATGAAAAAATGAGGAGTAACGGCTTCGCACAGATCAACCAGAAAAACAGCAAATCTCTGCCTGTCATGATGAAGACCATGCTGCATTGCCTTTGTAAAGCCAGGGACTAGACCAAGATTATTCTTTATCGCCCCTGTAAAGAACACCAGCTCGTGATTCTTGAATTTGGGCATAGAAACGATTAGGTCAACTTCCCTCGTTGCCGATGCCACCCTGATACTGCCATTATTGAGCACAGCTTCAACAGGATTCTTCAGGAAATCAATCCATTCCGCACCGGTTCTCCTGCATACTTCCGATATACCTGATTTTTCAAATCTGGTGCCCGGCAGATGAATCGCCGGAGAATCACCAACAAATACAGTGGCGCCTTCCGATTGAAGGAACCTGACCATGGCTTCGACCACCACCGGATGAGTGCTGATGCATTTTGCAGGATCGGAATCCATCAGGATATTTGGCTTTACAAGCACCTTTTTACCGGCAACAGTTGGACCATCACCTGTCTTGTAAATATCAGATAATAAATCATATACTTTTTTGTAGTCATATTCAGCACATTCCCTAACGGCTACCTTTTTATTCATAATCAGTTGGATTGGATTGTTTCCTTTAATTTTTCCTCGCTTCTTACCCTGGTCATCGATCCGCTCTTTGCCCTCAGGTTCGATTCATAAACCGGATCGGTGAAACGGTTCTTAAGTGTTCCTTCTTTTCGCTGTCGGAATCCATAATAAGGAACGAAACGGCGGCAAATTCCATCACTGAATCAGCAATAAAGGATTTGAAGGCTTTCTCATTTCTCTTCTTTTCTGTTCTGTTCCAGGGTTGACAGCAATCCGCAGGCTGCCTGAATATCCTCTCCCCTGGAGGCTCTTATCGTTGTCAGTATGTCTTTTGCATTGAGAGCTTCCTTGAACCTTATAGTCTCAGCCATATCCGGACTCCCGAATTCAGAACCGGGGATCCTGTGAAACCTGATGATATTGATCCGGCATTTGATGCCATTCAGGATACGTGCAAGTTCTTTAACATGAGCCGGCGTATCGTTGAGTCCTTTAAAGAGTATATATTCAAAAGATACCCTTCTCTGGCTGTTGAAGTCAAACTCGCGTATTATATCCAATACTTCCTTTACCGAATTAGTCCTCTGGATTGGCATCAGCATCCTTCTCTCCTCGTCGAAAGGAGAGTGAAGGCTTACTGCAAGGTGGCAGCGGCTGTTTTGGAGGAATTCACCAATGCTGGCTTTAAGTCCGACGGTGCTGACCGTTATCCTTGTGGGGCTCCATCCGTATCCCCATTCTGATGTCAGGATCTCAAGGCTTTTAAGCAGTTCCTGGAGATTGTCGAGGGGCTCGCCCATTCCCATGAAAACCATGTTTGTCAGTCTGCTGAACTCGGGCATGCTCCTGAACTGGTTCAGGATCTCATTGGAGGAGAGGTTCCCCTGGAATCCCTGTTTGCCTGTCATGCAGAAGATGCAGCCCATTTTGCATCCTGCCTGCGTTGAGACACAGATGGTCGCCCTGTCGTCGTCAGGAATATATGCTGTTTCTATGTATTTATCATTCAGAACTTTAAAGAGATATTTTTTAGTGCCGTCGCTGCTCTCCTGAACGTTTACAGGTGGGGAGAGCCCCAGTTCATAATCAGCGATAAGTACTTCCCTCATCTTTTTTGAGAGGTTGGTCATCTCATCTATTGTTGATATCTCTTTTTTGTAGAGCCAGTCGGCGATCTGTTTTGCAGCAAACCCCGGCATCCTGAGCCGTTTCGCAACCGCTATCAGCTCATTCAGGGTTTTACCATACAGTCTATCTTTCACCATATTCGAAGTTCTTATGCTTTTTCACCACGGATTACACGGATTAACACGGATTTAATCTGTGATCTTTTCCGTGTAATTCCGTGTCACCCGTGGTAAAATCTTAAAAGCCGATTAATTAAATCCGTAACCGGCTTTTTGCAGGTCTTTTACCGATCTGAAGGGCTTTGGCGGCGTCAGGTATTTGTTCAGATGGTTGTATATCTTCAACCTTATCTCCTTGGCTTCCATGTAATCCATCCTGTCGAATGAGTGTCCTCCCGGCATGTTCTGGAAAATCTCGTATGTGAAATTCTGCTTCCCTTCAGCCTTGAGCGATTTGATCAGATGCTCCACCTCAAGGACATTCACATCTTCATCATTTGTGTTTGTATGAATAAGAAGAGGTGTGTTCTGGTATTTATTCACCTGCCATGCAGGGGATCTTTTACGATATTCAGCAACGTTCTGGTCAGCCGGTTTACCTATTGCAGCCTGTTCCGAAAAGAGATCACGGTATTCCTGGTCCTTGTATCCCATACGTGCTATCAGGTCGCTGACAGGCACTCCGGTGAAAGCCACTTTATAATTCTGCGGGTATTCAAAAATATTGAAGAGTGCAATATAACCTCCATGGCTCCAGCCGATGATTCCAACCCTCTCCTTATCGACGATCGTATAATTGTCTATCATATATTGCCGGCTGGCATCAACATCCTGCACCTCAAGCCCTCCGTAGTCGATCCTGTTATACATGGCTGCTCCATAACCTGTTGAACCGCGGTACTCGGCTGCAGTGACTATATATCCCTGTGATACCATCTCCCTGATAATGTGCGTGTAGTAGGTGTCAAAATTGGCATGCACTCCGCCGTGAGGAAATACCAGCAGGGGATATTTCTTTGAAGGGTCAGCATCTTTCGGGATAAAGATATAGGACCAGAATTTAAGAGGATTTCCGGCCCCCTGGGCTGTAGGGTTTTTCTCTTTTGCCAGGGGAGGGCCGGTAATATATACCTTATCAATAAATGCGATATCACCAACCTTATTGTACCACTGAACATCGTCGATCTTCTTCTCAAGCACATCAAACCTGTGGCCAAGGTTGTCAATATCTGTGTTTATCCTTTTTACAGCTTCCATCAGCTCGATCGTCCCCGGCTGGCTGTAAGAAGCCAGAAACACTCCGGAGATAAATAATGACAATAAAACCAGCTTTTTCATATCATATTAATTATTAATGTATCACCAACCACAAATAACCAATAACCAATAACCAATAACCTTCAGATTCACCACGGGTTTCACGGATTATCACGGATCGATCCGTGTCCTCTCCGTGTAGATCCGTGCAATCCGTGGTTAAATATCTATTTTTCCCTCAAATACAAAAGTTGCCGAACCTGTAAGCCAGACATTCCTGATTTTGCCGTCATCAACTTTAAAATCGACCTCCAGATCACCGCCCCTTGCTTTAACCCTGACAGGTGCAGTGTCAAAATGTCCTTTCAGGACTGAAGCAATGGCAGAGGCTGTAACACCGGTACCACAGGCCAGTGTTTCCTCCTCGACGCCTCGTTCGAAAGTCCTGAGGTAGAGTCCATTACCATGCACCTCCACAAAGTTTACGTTGGTTCCTCCTGGTGAAAACCTTGGTGACCATCTCAGCCTTTTTCCTTCTTCATTGACATCCATCTGGTCTATTTCAGTAGTAAATATTACATAGTGTGGTGAACCGGTATTTATTAAATAACTGCCGTCAATGATTTTATATTCGTTGACGTCTGCCATCTGGAGGCGGACCATATCGTCCGTAACTTCAGCCTTATGCAAGCCATCAAAAGCCATGAATTTCTGGCTCCTGCCTGCGATATCCCATTTGTTTGCGAAATGAGCGGTGCATCTTCCTCCGTTACCGCACATCGAACCAGGCTTGCCGTCGGAATTAAAATATTTCATTTCAAAATCCGCCTTGTCATGACATGAGATCAGTATTAATCCGTCGGCACCAATTCCAAAACGGCGGTCACAGAGTCTGTTAATAAGATTATGATCATCCGGATTAAAAATATCTTTACGGTTGTCTATGATAATGAAATCATTACCTGCTCCCTGGTACTTGTTAAAAGCTATATGCATGTTTGTTAAAGTGTTGTTAAATCAGTATAATCTCCTGACAATCACATAAAAAAAGCATGATCTTTGTAAAACAAAAATGTCAGAAAACGGTTGTAAAGATATATAAAAGAAAAAGACGGAAGACGGAAGACGGAAGACGGAAGACGGAAGACCGAAGACGCAAGGTCCAAGGGACTCCCTTCTGGGAGACCGGAACAAAGTGAAGATTCCGCCTCAGCGGAAGCCTGCCCCACTTCGGCGGGGGGCGGGGGTGGGTTTTTGAGAAAAAAGATAAAAGAAGCAAAACAAGTAACATTTAAATATTACAGACATGAAAGGAAAATATTTATTAGGAGGATTATTTATGGCTCTTCTTGGAGCAGCGATAGCGTTATTTGCTTATACAAAGATAATGGACAAGCCTGCAGAGGTTGCAGTCAGAGACAGTTCCATGATTGAGAGTCCGGAAGCAAAAGCAATTCTGACATCATTTCAGACACAGCCCGGGCAAGTTGATTTTACATATGCAGCAGAGAAGACAATTCATGCTGTGGTTCACGTTACTACCAAAACCCTGGTTGAGAACCCTTATAATCCGTTCATGGAGTTCTTTTATGGTAACCGCTATAACAGCAAACCCAGGGAGGTGCCTGGTTACGGATCGGGTGTTATAATTTCTCCGGATGGCTATTTAATTACAAATAACCACGTGGTTGAGGATGCTGAGAATATCGAGGTTGCATTGAATGATAACAGGAAATTCGATGCCCAGCTGATCGGAAGGGATCCCAATACTGACCTGGCACTCCTTAAAATAAAGGCTGAAAATCTGTCATTTCTTAAATTCGGCGATTCAGAAAGCCTCAGGTTGGGAGAATGGGTACTTGCAGTCGGCAATCCCTTTAATCTTGGAACGACAGTTACTGCAGGTATTGTAAGTGCAAAAGGAAGAGATCTGGGTATGCTCCTTGAGAATGAATACAGGATTGAATCCTATATACAGACTGATGCAGCCCTTAACCCGGGGAACAGCGGTGGTGCTCTTGTCAATACAAACGGCTTGCTGGTGGGGATTACCTCCGCCATCTATTCACCAAGCGGAGCCTATGCAGGCAACTCATTTGCAATTCCTTCGAGCATCGTGGGGAAAGTCATTGCAGACCTGAAAGAGTTTGGGGAAGTTCAGAGAGCGATCATAGGCGTAAACATAAGGGATGTAACTGCCGAAGAGGCAGAAAAACAGAATCTGTCAGAGATAAAAGGTGCCATAATTACTGATGTAAAGGAAGGCGGGGCAGGAGAAGATGCAAAACTCAATAAAGACGATATTATAGTGAAATTCGATGATGTATCTGTCTCATCCGCATCAGAGCTTCAGGAACAGGTCGGAAAACATCGTCCCGGTGACAGGGCAACCATTACATATTATCGTAACGGAAAGCTGAACACAGTACCGATAGTTCTCAAAAATGTAGCAGGCAACATGAGTGTCGTCACCCCTGGCATGGGAATAGGTTCTGCATTTGGTGCAAGATTCCAGGCCCTGAGCAGTGAAGAAAAGCGCAGGTATGATGTCGAAAACGGTGTTAAGGTAACTGAAGTCAGCGATGGATGGTTCAAGGATCAGGGACTCAGGAAAGGCACCATCATACTAAATATTAATGGCAAAAAAGTGAATAGCGCCGAAGATATCCGTTCAGCTGCCAGCAATAGTGAAAAATCGTTAAAAACCATCGAAGGCTATACACCCGATGGAAGGTACTTCAATTTCAAATTCGGAAACTAGTTGGGGGTATAAGATAATTTGTTGTTAATCAGGTGGATGTATTTACTTCACCTGGTTACACAACAATACTGATTATATTTTGTTATTACATATATTAGTATTATCTTTGCGAAAATTTTTCCAGGCGGATGAGACAGCTAAAGATTACCAAATCCATAACAAACAGGGAGAGTGCTTCACTTGACAAGTATTTGCAGGAGATTGGTAAAGAAGAGTTGATATCGGTTGAAGAAGAAGTTGAACTGGCTCAGAGGATCAAAAAAGGAGACAGAACTGCTCTCGAAAAACTCACCAAGGCAAATTTGCGTTTTGTTGTTTCTGTTGCCAAGCAGTACCAGAACCAGGGATTGAGTCTTCCCGACCTTATCAATGAAGGGAATCTGGGCCTTATAAAGGCTGCAGAGAAGTTCGATGAAACACGGGGCTTCAAATTCATTTCATATGCGGTATGGTGGATACGTCAGTCTATACTTCAGGCTCTGGCCGAACAATCAAGGATAGTAAGGCTTCCGCTTAACCAGGTGGGGTCACTCAACAAGATTAACAAGGCTTTTTCAAAATTTGAGCAGGAGAACGAACGTACTCCCTCACCCGAGGAACTTGCTGATGTACTTGAGCTTCCAAAGGAGAAAGTTACCGACACCCTTAAGGTTTCGGGACGGCATGTCTCGGTTGACGCCCCATTCATAGAAGGAGAGGATAACAGTCTGCTCGACGTGCTTACCAACTCCGATTCACCGGTTGCCGACAAGCTTCTTATGGATGAATCACTCTCACGTGAGATATACAGGGCGCTTGCAACCCTTACCGAAAGAGAAAGGGACATTATCCGTTATTTCTTCGGAATAGGCTGTCAGGAAATGACCCTGGAGGAAATCGGAGAGAAATTTGGTCTGACACGTGAAAGAGTACGCCAGATAAAAGAGAAGGCAATAAGAAGGCTGAGACATACTTCCAGAAGCCGTCTGCTGAAAGGATATTTAGGTTAATATAAAGCCAAACCAAATTAAAAATGAGCCCCGGGGAGAGGCTCATTTTTTTTGATGCCTGCTATAAATCTAGCAGGCCGGGGGGAAATTTCCCCGAAATATATAAATATTTCAATATGATCGGCTTTTATTGATATCTAATATATAGCATGATTTCGAAAATAATTGATTTTCAGACGAAAGAATCATCAGATTTTACCTCCTGCTGTAATTTCTGACCATATTTTCGCGGAGTTGTTTTGGAACCTGTGGGTTTTTCTTTTAAAACTAATTTATGATATTTGAATAAACTATTCAACATGGATTTCAAGCTTGTATCGGATTTCGTTCCTACCGGGGATCAGCCTGAAGCTATAGAACAGCTCGTTGATGGATTGCTTAAAGAAGTCCCTTACCAGACGCTTCTTGGAGTAACAGGTTCAGGTAAGACATTCACCATAGCTAACGTTATAGAAAAAGTCAACAGGCCGGTTCTGGTACTAAGCCATAACAAGACTCTCGCTGCACAGCTTTACGGGGAATTCAGGCAATTTTTCCCGGAGAACAGCGTCGAATATTTCGTTTCATATTATGACTATTATCAGCCGGAAGCATACCTTCCCGTTTCCGACACATATATTGAAAAGGACCTATCGATAAATGAGGATATTGAAAAACTAAGGCTCAGTGCCACTTCATCGCTTCTCTCGGGCAGAAAAGATGTCATTGTAGTCTCCTCTGTATCGTGTCTTTATGGCATAGGCAATCCTGATGATTTCCATTCCAGCACTATCCAGATAGTCAAAGGGCAGAATATATCAAGGAACTATTTTTTACGAAAGCTTGTCGACAGCCTCTATTCAAGGAATGAAATGGAATTCAGACATGGTAAGTTCAGGGTGAGGGGCGATACAGTCGACATTTTCCCCGCTTATGCCGATATTGCAGTGAGGGTGGTCTTTTTTGGCGACCAGGTAGAGGAGATAAACACTTTTGATCCTGTCAGCGGCAGCAGGCTGGAAGTTCTCAGCGAATACGTCATTTATCCGGCAAATATCTTTGTTACAACGCGCGACAGGATAAATGCAGCCATTAGTCAGATACAGGATGATCTGGTACTCCAGGTGACTCATTTCAACGACATAGGCAGGAAAGAAGAAGCAAAAAGACTTGAGCAGCGTGTTTTATACGATCTTGAGATGATCAAGGAACTTGGTTATTGCAGCGGGATCGAGAATTATTCCCGTTATTTCGACGGCCGCAAGTCGGGAACAAGGCCATTCTGCCTGCTCGACTATTTCCCTGATGATTTCATAACCGTGATCGATGAAAGCCATGTAAGCATTCCCCAGATAAGAGGAATGTCCGGCGGCGATCATTCACGCAAGCAAACCCTGGTTGAATATGGATTCAGACTTCCTGCAGCACTCGACAACAGGCCAATGAGGATAGAGGAATTTGAGTCGCTCACCGGCCAGGTAATATTTGTCAGCGCCACACCTGCTGATTATGAACTGGAGAAAAGTGAAGGTGTATTTGTCGACCAGGTGATACGGCCAACCGGACTGCTTGATCCTCCCGTTGAGGTCAGGTCTAGTTTAAACCAGATCGACAATCTGATGGATGAGATCAGAGACAGGGCAAAAGCCGGAGAAAGAACACTGGTCACAACCATCACCAAACGCATGGCAGAAGAACTGACTGCCTATCTGCTGAGGTTCGACATAAGGTGTCGGTATATTCACTCTGACCTAGACACCATTGAGCGCATAGAGATCATGGAAGGATTGAGGACCGGAGCATTTGATGTTCTCGTGGGTGTCAACCTGCTCAGGGAAGGACTCGATTTGCCGGAAGTATCGCTTGTAGCTATCCTGGATGCAGACAAAGAGGGATTCCTGAGATCTTCAAGGTCGCTGACACAGACAGCCGGAAGAGCTGCGCGCAATCTCAATGGAAAGGTGATTATGTATGCCGATACAATTACAGGGAGCATGCAGCTTACAATCAATGAAACCAACCGGCGCCGCGAAAAACAGCTGATATACAACGAGAAGATGGGAATTACTCCTGCTCAGATCGTCAGGAAAACCGGCTCTATACTGACAGGACTCACTAAAAAAGGCGTCTCTGTAAAAGCTTATATAGAACCTGAACGTCCTGATATTGCTGCTGATCCGGTAATAAAATACATGAACAGAGAGGCTCTAGAAAAAGCTATAGAAAAAACCAGGAAAAATATGGAAAAGGCTGCGTCGGAGCTTAACTTCGTCGAAGCTGCAAGGTTCAGGGATGAGATGGCTGACCTGCAAAAGCTGCTGAGAAGTAAGAATTGATTTGTCAGGTCAGAGGGAGATTCCTCGCTGATGCTCGGAATTCAAGAAGTTGAATAGTGGATTAAGAGGGAGATTCCTCGCTGATGCTCGGAATTCAAAGAGTTGATTGGTGGTATAGGCGGGAGATTCCTCGCTGACGCTCGGAATGACATACGGCTTTGGAGAAACGAAGGGGTAGAAGAGGCGAAAAGCCGACGGCTTTTCGCCTCTTCTACCCCTTAATTTTTATAAAGACGTGTCATTCCGAATGAAGCGCAGCGGAATGAGGAATCTCCCTCTTTTTTCACTAAGTACACAGTAGAAATTTTGTAATTCATGATTGGGCGCAGCGGAATGAGGAATCTCCCTCTTTCTTTACTAAGTGCACAGTAGGAATTTTATTATTCCGGAAAGGGCAGGGCGGAATGAGGAATCTCCCCTTTTTTTCACATAGTGCCCGATAGAGATTTTGTTATTCCTAAATTAAGCGCAGAATGAGAAATCTCTAAATCATTTTATATTTCAAAAAAACCAGTAGTTAGTTCGTTATTTAGTGAACTAATCTTAACATTACTTCCATAATTGATTTAAAATGAAAACTTCACATTTTTTCACGGCCTTAATATTTGGTTTCCTGATCGGCACGCTGAATACTTTTGTGCAGGATACTGAACTGAGAGCCAAAAGGATATGCCCTGGCAAAACCATTTGACATTTTTGCTCAGGCTGGCACACATTTTTACAGTGGCGGGATTACACCTGTGGTAAAAGCAGGGGTGGAATGGCAGACAAAAAGCAAATTCTTCATGGGAGCAGACTTTGCAATGATGCTTCAAACTGACCATTCAGGTTATCTTGGAGGCTTTTTTGCAGGATTAAGATTCTGAGAATTAACGGGACAGGAATTTAAAGTTTAGTCGCAGACCATTCCCTGGAACCTGCATCATTTGTAACTGTACCGCTCATTTTTGTTCCCTCGACCTTCCCGACATAAAGGTCTCCTTTTATTTTAAAGGTTATATCGTTTCCGCTGAGACGTCCGTCGGTTACAGGGATCTCTTTCACGCCCATTATATAATCTCCGTAGATCATCTGGAATTCCTGTCTTATGGCGAGCGGATAAGCACCCAGTTCCCATGTTCCCTGCACATCTGCAGGTACAATCCACATAAGAGCTGTATTCCAGCTGTTCCAGTTCTCCTCGGATGTGACTTCAAAATCTGCTTCCCATTCACCCATTGTGAAGGTATTTGATACAATGCGTGTTCCGGGCTTAAGTTCGAGAAGCTTTGGTCTGAGCTTAAGGTTAATCTCAGGAAGAAGGAACATGGTTATGACTGTTGCCCCGGACAGGTCATATTCGTACAAATCGGCTTCGATAAATTCGGTCATTTTGCTTACACCTTCATGTTCGGCATTTCTTTTCGACAGGGCAATCATATCGGGATTGTACTCTATTCCCACAGCCTGAGCTCCCAGCCGGGCGGCTGCAATTACTGTCCTTCCGTCGCCTGATCCGAGGTCTACAACATAATCATCCGGAGTCACTTTTGCTATTTTCAGCATCAGATCCACAAGCTCAGTCGGGGTAGGAACCCATACAACATCCTTGCCTTTCTGACCAACTTCAGGAACATATCCGGAATTGGAATTATTCTCCTGTGCCTGGAGCCAGGAACAACTTATTACAAAAAATAGTGAATATAAGATCCGGCGTGCAAGGTTTGAAAATCTCATTTTACACAATTAATTAATGTTCTGTGAACCTGAAAAACATTAAAATTATCTCTTTTTTTTCAATTCCGGATAAGAGAGAGGACATGTTTTGCAATAGCAAGGCATGATGTCAATCCCGGTGATTCCATACCAATGAGGTTAATGAATCCCGGATTTCCTCTTTCCGATTCCTCCTTTATATAGAAGTCGCGGACAGGTTCCCCGGGTTTTTGAATTTTTGGTCTTATACCTGCCATTTCAGGTGCAATATCATTAAACTCAAGGAATGGAAGGAATTTTCTTGCCGATTTCCAGAATGATTCCTGTTTGCCGGCATCGACCCTGTAATCATATACATTTGAATCAAGATATGTTACATCAGGACCAAGCTTTACACCTCCGCCCATATCTATTGTAACATGAATTCCAATGCCTTCAAGGTTGGCATGTGGAACCGGATATACAAGCTGGTTCAACAGCCTGTTCTTTGGCGGCACTATCCTGAAGTATTCACCCTTGCAGAACCTGATTGACAGGTTTTCATCCTTCATACCTGCCATTTCCGAGATTTTATCGGAGGTAAGTCCGGCCGAGTTTATCACCAGGCGGGTTGTGAAACTGTAATTGTTGCTGTCTGCATCCAGCAGAGTTATCTCATAACCTTCCCGCAATTTTCTGATCCCTGTTACTTCGCTGCCATAAACTATCTGCCCGCTGTTATTAAGGGTATCTGTCTCGAAACGCTTCATCAGCGAGTGTGAATCCAGAATTCCTGTTGTAGGCGAAAGAAGGGCTTTCAGGGCAAAGATCTCCGGTTCGAGCTTTTCGATCTGATAGCGGTCCAGTAATTCAAGATCGACACCGTTCCCGGCAGCAGTATTCTTAATGCCATCAATTATAGCAATCTCCTTTTCATTTGTTGCGACTATCAGCTTGCCGCAGTTACTATATGGTATTTCGTGTTTTCTGCAATACTCATAAAGAAGCATTTTCCCTTCGACACATAGTTTTGCCTTAAGACTTCCTTTCGGATAGTAGATACCTGCATGTATAACTTCACTGTTCCTGCTGCTTGTCTCCTGCCCGAATGTTGTATGTTTTTCAATTACAAAAACATCGGAATATCTCTCTGACACCGTTTCTGCAATCGCCAGTCCTATTACTCCTGCCCCGATAATAGTTATCTCAGCATCCATAAAAAAAGCCTCTTTCTGAACCCGGTTTGCAAACCTTCTTCAAAAATAAGCTTTAAACTCAAACCTGCAATAATCCCTGAGGTTACTACTCCCTGTTTTTCTTTTATCTTTTGTCTTCTGCCTTCCGTCTTCGGTCTTCTGTCTTACTCCTTCCTGTTGCACTCACATCTGTTTACAACAATGAATAAGGCAATTGTCACAAGGAAGAAGCTGTTTGCCATGTGGAAATAATTTACCGCATGCTGAATGGGAAGAATTTTTTTGCTGATGAGACCGGAAATGATTCCCAGTAACATTAGGATGAATCCTATACCTGCGGAAGCCCATCCTATCCAGTTTAATGCTTTCATGACCTTAGTTTTAAGTTAATAACTCAGTACCATCCTTTTTTCAAAGGTATTAAATAGATGAAAGCAAGTCAAGTTAAAGAATGAGATCCCCGGTTGGACACATTCAGTGATTGACAGCCTCAGTTCCCTGTCGGTCGGAAATAAAGAATTCACTTTTACGGTCGATGTGACCGGGTTACAATCATTTCCTCAGTTCTATGAAAAGGGGATCCCTCCTGGAACTATGTCTGAATGGGGTTGGGAGAAAAGCCGGATCCTCAATGGGCTGATATTGTAGAAAAGATTTCTAAGTTTCCGATGTCGGCGGCTTCAATAGGGAGAGAGGAGCAGGCGATTGATTTTTTATTAGTGAATGCACCAAAAAACCGCTATCTTGTCAATGGTCATAATTACCAGGATGTCAGATGGGGCAACCTGAATAAATATGTTGAATGAATAATATGATATGTGCAGATGAAAAACATTGTCTTTAAGAATTTGTACGGCTTTACAGCTGCCTTTCTTCTTTCGGTCGTGACTCTCATCCTCCAGGGTCAGACAACAAACACAGGAGAAATGACGCAATACCTGTTCAGTGAATTCACAAAATGCGATGTTCTTATGAAAAACGGGCAAATTCATACCACCGTGATGAATTATAATATTGTAACAGGAAAAATGGTTTTTCTGAGTAACGACAAGTATTTTGATATGACAAATTCTGAAGCTGTGGATACGGTAATGCTGAACGGATGCAAGTTTATCGCGGCAGGCAAATCATTCTATGAAGTTCTTGTCGCAAAACCAATTGCCCTTTTTATAGAGCATAAGGGCAACGTTTCAATGGCCGGCAGACCTGTTGGTTACGGCGGTACGTCTCAGGTCGCTTCGTCTTCCTATATTTCCAGCATAGAACGGTCAGGAATTCAAACCAATCTGCCATTGCCCAGTGCTTATGTTGTAAATCCGTCAACTGTCTACTGGATCAGGAGGGGAGAGAACTGGGCTGATTTTACAAATGAAAAGCAGTTTTTAAGTCTGTTTCCCGAAAAAGCATCAATTATAAAAAGCTTTATTAAGGGGAACCGTATAAAATTTGACGAACCTGACGATCTTATCAGGCTCGTAAAATACTGTGCTTCATTATAGACTATAATATATAGCAACTCTGTTAAACCGGTTGTCAGAATATTTTTAAATTTGAGGTTGGGTTTAAGGGATTATTGTTAACTTTATAGTATTACTAAAAAGAAACTAGGGTTTTGTCAAACTAAAACAAGTATGAAAAAGGCTCTTGCTCTTTTCTCTCTGATCATACTGGTCACTTCAGCTTATCCGCAGCAAAGCAGCACTTCAGCCACAAATGTGGATATGTCCTACTTTGTAACTCACACCAGGGCAGAATTGATACAAAAGCTTGTTGATCTTCCTCTTGGAATACAACCATCAGACCCGTCAGATGTGATCCTTCAAAAGATTGAAACATACCTTGTTGCTTTTATTCCCCAGCCTGAATATACTGATGATGAATATGCAAAAGAAGCTAATATTCAGGCGCTCAAAAGCATAAAGCAGGGGGGGTATGGAATCGGTTCTGTGCTTGTTGATCAGAATGGGAAGATAATCTTCGCCGCACATAATTCCCAGATACAGAAAAACAGATCTGATCTGCATGCTGAAATGACTCTGTTGACAAAATTTGAACAGAGTCATAAATCACATAAGTACATGAACATGTATGTCTATAAACCCGGACTGACGGTATTCAGTTCTGCTGAACCATGCCCGATGTGCTTTATCAGGATCAGTACGGCAGGCTGCGACACAAAATATTGTACCCCCGGACCTGAAGACGGAATGGTTACCAGGATAAGCTGCCTCCCGCCATCCTGGAAGGAAATGGCCATGAAACAAAAAGTCGAACTGGGTGATTGTTCCCCGATAATGCAGAAGCTGTCACACCTTCTGTTTTATTCGTATTTACTTGATAACCGGGGTCCGAAACAGGAATAATTGTCACCCGGATTTTGTCATCCGTCAATCCAAAACAGCAATCCGTAAAACAAAACAGGTATTTACCATCAGTATCGTTTAAATTTAAGGTGTTGACGAACCTGAATCTGTTTATTTAAGTTTAAAATGTTTCCTAATTTTGTCTAATGCTTAATACCTGAGGATTAAATGAAGAGGATATTTAAGATTTTGATGGTGTTTGTACTCCTCACTGCAAATGCAGCAGCAGGTACAGGCAGGTCATTGACGCAACGGAAAATAA
>JALONV010000149.1 GCA_025454755.1 Bacteroidales bacterium
CTCTGTTGGAAAGTACTTTTAGTGCCGCCATGGGAGATACTGATTGAAGCACCGCCGGTGCTGAGTGCTGAACGCAAAAGCAGGGGAGTCTGTGAATTCAACAGAAGTGTACTAAAAGAAAATGCAAAGAAAAAAATGATTTTTTTCATTCCGATTCCTTTCCCCGATGCAGACCGAGCTGCAAAACATCTGATCAGGTAACCAAAAGTAAGAAAGAAGAATAATAAGAGCAAGTTTATTTTGACTGATAAACGGTTGCAGGTGACAAATGACCTTAGAATGATTTGTTTTGAATAAAAAGATTGCTTCGTCCCACGCTTCGCGTGGTCCTCGCAATGACATTACATATCATATAGTTACTGCCCCAACGTCCACCGGATCCTTATCAGGACAAGGTCATTGCGAGGAGTCGCGCCTGCGGCTTGACGACGAAGCAATCCCACTTATTAGCCACCAATTATCTACAGTCTCCCTTCGCCAGCATCGATTTTATCTGTTTAACCTCTTCCTGAAGGATTTGGAGCTGGGATTTTAGATTGTCGTTTTCTGATTTGTAGGAATCGATTTGCTGTTTCTGTTCTTTAATCAATTCCAGATTATAAACACTTATCAGATCGTAACGAAGGGATACAAGCTTCTCATTCTCATATACAAGAAGATTTTGCAAACCAGCAAGCTCGAACTCCTCAGCAATATATCCGATTCCTTTCAAGCCGGTAACCTTATCGGTAAAGGAAACAGGATTAACTCCAAGGATTTTATTAAAATCATCCTTAAGCGGGGAAATATCCTTTTTTGAATTACGAAGAGATGTCAGAGCATAGACGTTTCCCCCGTTTATAACCAGCTGACTGCCGGAAGCGGTTGTTTCCAGTCCCGGTATTGATAGTTTTGTACCAGGATTTAAAGTCCCGATTCCCACCCTCCCGAGAGGACTGATAACCAGGGCTGTATTGGTAATTCCGGTTATATAGGAATTGGATGTGCCAAGAACAAGCTTTGATCCTGAACCATCATTGTAGCACCATATCCCCGCTTTGGGTTTTGTTGGATTATTATCGCTTGTGCGCCATATTAAACCCGGTATAAATCCGGCTTCAACATATGAGCTTGATATATTAAGTGATGAATATGCAACGTCACGTTGTACATCCAAGATGTTTGTTGTTTGTGTAATTTCTCCTAATTCAAATCGCGATAAAGGAGTGGTAGCTCTGACTCCAACATTTCCATTGAATATAAGATGCTCGAGTCCTTCTGTAAAATCACCCTTTATAAGGGGTTTAATTGTATCTGAGTTATCTAAATAAAATTTATTTGAGCCGGTTTCAAAATACCCTGCATTTGATCCTATGCAAATATTACCAGATCCTGATTCATTCGAAAATCCTGCTTTATAACCGATGTAAGTGTTATTGAACCCGGATCTATTAAAAGCACCAGACATGCTTCCCGCAAATACATTTGATATCCCATTTCTGTTATTTATACCTGCCTCATAACCAATAAATGTATTGAAGGTCGAATCATTATATTTGCCGGCAGACTCCCCAATAAAAACATTACCTCCTGATTCAGTGTTATTACTTCCAGCTACGTTCCCAATGAAAACATTTCCTTTACCGGTTGTATTTTCAGTCCCTGCCCATCGGCCTATAAAAACGTTAGAGTTGGTAGTATTATTCCTGCCAGCACCAAAACCAATACAGATATTGCCAAAGCCTTGAATATTTTCATATCCAGCATACTGGCCAATAAACACATTTTGGGAACCTCCTCCACTTGTCGGTGATCCGGTGTTCTTATATCCCGCATTAGTTCCAATAAAAACATTCCACCAACCATATTTATTTGAATAACCAGCATTTGTCCCAGCAAAAACGTTATCAGATCCTTCCAGTAGATTCTGCCCGCTGTAATTGCCAATGGCAACATTATTGTTGCTAACATCATTTGTTGGTTTTGTATCATATCCCATTCCTGATTTATAACCAAGGTACACATTGTTCGCTCCCCGGTAATTATATATTCCTGATTGATATCCAAAAAAAGTATTGTATGAGCCCTGATTACCTGACACGCCATAAAATCCATTATTATAGCCTGCCTCATATCCAAGGAAAATATTATAACTGGAAGAAGAATTAAAAAATCCGGCTCTTTTACCAATGAATATGTTATCGACTCCAGATATATTTGAGAATCCTGACTGATAACCAAGCATTACATTATTAATCCCAGAAATAGTGTTTTTACCACTTTCAAAACCAATAAATACATTAAAACTGGCAGTATCATTATATCCTGCACTTTGACCTAAAAAGACATTATATGAACCTGTTGTAAGGTTATACCCTGATTGATATCCCATAATAGTGTTGGAACTCGCGGTAGTTCCATTGAGACCCGATTCAAAACCAACGTATGAATTAAATTTCCCGGAAGTGTTATTAATGCCACTTTTATGTCCAATGAAATAGTTTTCAGGAGTCAGCAATGTAAATGGTGTTACCGGTGTCCCCTTTGTTACGTCAAATCCACCAACAGCAAATCCTCCCTTAATAGCTTTTGTTGGAGAATTATTCACGTAAACCCTTGTACTGTCTCGCGTTACACGAAGATACTCTTCCTGGCCTGCCTTGGTCATATCATATCCTCCTACAGCAAACCCCCCTTTTACTTTCTTGGTAGAAGGATTACTGTCTATATATATTCTGACACTATCGGAGTTTACATCAAGATAATCCTGTATAGTCCCTTTTGTAAGATCATAACCGCCTACTGCAAAACCCCCTTTCAGTTTCTTTGTTAATGGATTTGTATCCAGAAAGATCCGCACACTGTCTTTCCCGACAAAAAGATACTTTGTTGATTCTGCTTTATCTGTTCCAAATCCTCCAACAGCAAAACCACCCTTGACTGCTTTTGCTCCGTCACTCACGTATATTCTTACTCCCTCATTGTAGACAGCAAAAACGGTTTGTCCATCCTTGTTCTTTACCTCAAACAGGGCTTCTTCAAGTCCTGATGTTGTTCCTTTGACAGACAGATGTTCCCAGGTCTTTCCATGAACCGGAATAATAGATCTCTGTCTTCAGGTATTTCGGAGTAATACTCCAATCTATAAGGTTAAATGTTGCAACCGTGCTCTCAGTCTGCCTGGTGCCATTTCCGACAACCAGGTTGAACAGACCAAAATTATTGGTAGTTACCGGGGAGTGCCACTCTTTCCAGTAAAGTGTTCCTCCGGTTTGCAGAGACTGTACATGGGCTATTGCCTGGTAGTTAAATCCCTGCGGGATTTGGCTCAGGGCAAGGGGCATGGGGCTCAGGAGAAGACCCAGGATCAAAGACCAAAGATAAAAGCGGGGAGTTTTTGTTTTCATAACTAACGGTATTACGGTGTTACGGTGTAATGGTATTATGGAACTGTTATGCCTTAAAGCCTTAATGCCATTCTTATATAAGCAAGTTATGACAAAAGATAAGTCAAGTCAAGTTTTTTTGACGAGAAGGTATAGATTTAAGGAAAGCGTGGATAATCTTATGACCAGTCCATTAGTTTAAGCCATTTTTTGAAGAACTGATGAATGGTTAGCATGGTTCGTTTTCAGTGGTTCTTGAGGTTTTATAGTTGAGCAGCAGGTTCAACAATACAGAGTGAGGGGGCGATTAATTTTTAAAATAGTATTCTTTAAGCCAGGCTTTGTATAATGGATCGAGAAATGCAATTTTATTGTCATTGATGTCTATAATTTCTTTAAAAACCAGCATCCTTTTGATTTTTAATACATTCCCTGATGTTCCGAGTCCATATTTCTGAAGAGTACCCTGAGAACTAAATTGCTCCACGCCGTCAGCAAGGGCCTTCAGAAAATTCACCTGAGTTTTACTTAATCCGTCAGTAAGATTCTGAAACAACATGCTCATCTGCAGTAACAGACCGTTAAATGCCGCTGAAATCATTTCAGATGTACAGACTTTAGGTGTCCTGAACCACGACTGCTGTGCCAATTGCTGAACATAATAAGGATGGCAGTCAGCAAGAATTGTGATTAATGAGGCCTCATTTTCTCCGATTTTCTTTCCTGTTTCTTCAAATCTGTTCTGAATAAAAGGGACCCAGTCTTCCGTCAGGATCTTTTCAATAAACATAATATCTCCGAATTTATAGAAAGGCATTGATGGATTGGTGAAGATTTCCGTCATCATGTGACGTTTGCTTCCGTATAGGCAATAAGAAACTTTGTGGTGCTTCTGCCAGTGCGACCGCAGTTTTTTCTGCAGAGAAAGAGGATTTTCAAACTCCGAAATATTCTGGAATTCATCGATGCAAATGATAAATTTTATTTTTTTCTCTTTAGCGATTTTCTCAGCCATATCCAGAATGTCGTCCGGTTCCCTGGCAACCTCTTTCCAGTCAAGGCCAAGCTTGAATTCAACACCAGGACCGTGACTGAAAGTTATATTTGGCATGAATCTGCCAAGGAATTTCTGTGAATTTTT
>JALONV010000019.1 GCA_025454755.1 Bacteroidales bacterium
ATCCAGGCGCAGCTGATGTATTGCAATAATCCTTTAAAGCCGGGGAATTTTGCCGGTTTGTACACGGGAAAACTATCAGCAAAGGAGCTCGCATTTTCGGAGTTTACGGCTTTCGGACAATTCACATGGGCTGCAACGCCATTGCTCAATATCGGGATATCAGCCATGTGGTTTCCCGATCTTAAAGGATATTTTGCCGGGCCGTCTGCAGATTATTCTCTTGCAGAAAATCTGGATTTTTCACTTATATGGCAGCATTTCGACGGAGAAATCAGCGGTATTAAGTCAAGACTGAACCTGGGTTACCTCAGAATTAAATTCAGTTTCTGAGAATTGTTTACTTTTGCCGCAGGAACAGAAAAGAGTATGGCACTGGTACATGAGTTTGAGAACAGCGGCAACTGGCTTTTCAGGAGAAGAAGCTGGCTGCCGGTCTTTATAATTGCCTCAGGATTATTAATGCTTTACCTGGGCAACCGGCAGGTAATAATCTTTGATCTCAGGGATGAAATGATTTTTCTCGGAGTCAGTATGTTGGGGCAGGTCATTAGAATATTTACAGTCGGATTTACACCGAAGAACACGTCGGGCCGTAACACAGCCGGGGGACAAATAGCTGATGAGCTTAACGTTACAGGCATTTATTCAATAATAAGGCATCCTCTCTATGTTGGTAATTTTTTCATGTGGCTGGGCCCTGTACTATTTCTGAGATCTGTCTGGTTTACTGTTGTTTTCTGTCTTTTTTTCTGGCTTTATTATGAAAGGATAATGTTTGCCGAAGAACAGTTTCTGAGAAGAAAATTTGTAGAAATTTATGATAAATACTCTGAGAAGGTAAGAGCCTTTATTCCTTTTCATGTCAAATTCATCCCCACAAAACTTACGTTCTCATTCAGGAACATCTTAAAAAGAGAACATAACAGTTTTTTCAATGTCTTCGTGGTATTCGCAGTTCTTGACCTGTTCAGGAACTTATTCCTCTCGGAAAAGATTTATATGACACGGATCTGGATGTGGCTGCTGATAGGCGCTGCATGCATCTGGTCACTGATAAGGCTGATCAAGAGATTTACAAGGTGGCTGGAGGTGGATGGAAGGTAGGCTTAATCGTCTCTTCCATAAGGATCTCGGTACAATATTATTGTCATTTTGTCAGGGAAACATGGTTATCTTTGGCCATGCTGAAAATGTTAACCAAAATATTCGCTTTTTTGTTGTCGGTACCGGTCTATATTTACCGTTATGCAATATCTCCATGGCTTAGGCCGGCATGCCGGCACGTCCCTTCGTGCTCTCAGTATATGCTGGATGCCCTCAGGATACATGGTCCGGTAATGGGTTTTGCAATGGGAACAAACAGAATACTTCGCTGCCGTCCCGGCGGAACACACGGGTACGATCCCGTTCCTCTATTCAGGTTCAAACGATTTAAACCTTTTTCCCGCTTTAAAAAATGCAGTCGGCTGAAATGATCGCACGATTGCACGACAATTAAAAATTGAGTTCTTCTTTTAAAAGCTTGTATCCGGACCGTGATACAGGCAGTTTTTCTCCTGAGTTCAGAATAGCAACATGGTTATCTTTTCCGTAGGGTTCAATCCTTTTTATCTCTGTGACTTTAACGATATATGCGCGGTGTACCCTTACAAAATCTTTTACCGGGAGATTCTCTTCAAAATATTTCATCGACTGCTGTTTGAGGGCTTTGCCTGCTGAGTGGTAGATCATTACATAGTCATCCTGCGCTTCGATATATTTTAACTGATCGACAGTGATGAGGTTTATGGCATTGCCTTTTCTCACCACGATACGGTTGAGAGGAGATGCCGGCACAGGGAGTTTTTCAATAAGATTCTGCGAGGATCCGGGGTCTTCATCTTTTGTACTTCCGATCTTTTCAGCCGCTTTTTTTACTGCAGTTCCAAGACGCTCTTTCGGAAAAGGCTTAAGGAGATAATCAACAGCATTCATTTCAAAAGCCTTAATGGCAAACTGATCATAGGCTGTTGTGAAAATAATAACAGGCTTTTCAGTCATCACCTCTAAAAGCTCGAAACCTGTTAGCCTGGGCATCTGGATATCGAGGAAAACCAGCTCCGGCTTCAGTGTGGAGATTGTTTTAAGCCCGGAAAACCCATCCGCACATTCTGCAATAACCTCAATTTCAGGAAAATCCTTCAGGTAATGCTTTAATATCTCCCTGGCAGGTGTCTCATCTTCAATGATTACTGTCCTTATTTTTTTCATAAAAGGAATATTTTCCCGCCGATCCCGCTGATTATCGCAGATTGTTCAGCGTAAATCTGCGAAATCTGCGGGAAATTTTTTTATTAAAATTACGACATTTTTGGATTTTCTGCGGGTATATAAAGTTTTACGGTAAAAACATTATCTTTTTTTTCTGTGCTTATTGATGCTTTGTTCCCATAGGTAAGCTCAAGACGCCTTGATACATTCAATAATCCTGTGCCGGTTCCTGTTACCGAAGCGCCTTCGGGATCAAAGTTATTACATATATCAATTTCAAGATAACCGTCCTTCAGCTTCGCCTCAGTGCATATTTTTACTTTTTCTATGCTCTCATAAACACCATGCTTGACGGCATTTTCATAAAGCGGCTGCAGGAGCATCACAGGAATCCTGACCTCAAGGCAGGATGGATCAATATTTTCTTCTGTCGCAAGCCTCTCTCCAAATCTTACTTTTTCAATTTCCAGGTAAAGCCGGAGGTTTTCGAGTTCACTCTGAAGAGACACCGGCTGTTCATCCTTTCGGGAAAGGGCGTATCTCATGAAATCAGAAAGTTTAATAACCATTGTCCTCGCTTTTTCCGGATCAGTTACAGTAAGTGAACTGATTGAATTAAGGCTGTTAAATAAGAAATGGGGATTGATCTGCGACCTCAGCATCTTCAGTTCTGTCTCCCTGACAAGGCTCTCCAGCTTTGCCTCCCTTGATTTTTTTTCCGACAGGTTTGTAAGACTTGCAAAAAGGAAATACGAAAGTATTGTTAATACGTATATAAAGATTCCACTCCCGATCCTGTACGACAATGTGGCATCCCAGTACTCCCGGTAATTGTTCTGTCCGGAAAGAACCTGCGTAACAATAAGCCTGGTCAGCAGTAACCAGATAACAATTGTAATTGCACCAGTTGCTATCAGGTTCAAAATCCGTGAGAAGAGCTTTTTTTCCCCGGAGTTGAAATAGTTAAAAGGGTACCATAAAGAGAGTGCCAGTACCGAATACAAAAGCAATGAAAGGACAACATCCGCGATGCTTATGTTTACAAATTGTCCGTACGCGTAATAAAAAGAGAGGGCCTGACCTGCTGCAAGCACAAGCCAGACCACTCCCCAGACAATAAGACGATCCCTGTTTTCGAGTACAGGATGTTTCATTTTTCAGGATATCAATAACTTTTTATTTCACCTCCGCCAAACACAACAGCTCCTTTGATAACAAGCTGGCTTGAAGGATCAACAGTTCTGCCAGGGTGTAATTTCCGGGTGTCGCTGAAACCCCCAAGAACAGGCGTTACTTCAATTGTAACGAACCATGTATCGGGGACTATTAATTCTGCTCCACCAAAGACGCAGGCTATTTCAAGCACGTTTCTCCCGGGAGCCAGTTTTGCCTGTGAAAGATCAACTTCCATACCACCGAATACTGCCGATATTTTGCCTCCCTTGAAATTCTGGGAAACTATCTGGCGTTCTCCGCCGCTGAAAACATTCACATAATCGACATAATCATCTGAGATAGTGCCTTTTGAGGTCAGAGAGCCCCACCCCTTCCGTTTTGAGACAATAAAGATTATCCCGATAATTATGAATATTGAAGGCCAGAACATGTTGTACATGTGGAATGTTTCGCGAAAGATCAGGGGTATCATAAAGAATCCTCCGACAGCCATTACTATAATACCACCTGTCTTTTCCGTAGAGCCAAGGGTCATAACAAGTCCAATCACCACCAGAAGCATAGGCCAGCTGAATATTACGTGATCGATGAAGTCGGAAAAAAATCCTGTATTCTTGATCACGAGAGCAAGCCCTGCAAGTACTAGCACAACTCCAATAATTGCCCTGTTATTGATAAGATGCTCATGCCGTCTTGCACGACGTTCATCTTTGTAATCATTAATTGTTTCCATGGTTGTAAATTTATTTGTTTATTATTTATTGCAATCTTTTTCTTCTTTTTACGAAAGAAGAAATGATGAAAAATATTCCGGCCAGCACAATTACTGAAGGCCAGTAGATCGTTTTCATAAGGTCGGGAATGTATCCGAGCCGGTCGTCGATCCAGAACCATCCCCCGATGGAGATCAATGCCAGGCCTCCTACGAAATTCAGATTAACCAGAAGCAGGACGCCTGTGAATATCAATGCTGACTCCCAGGTAAAATATTCTTTTACGCTTCCGAGATTCAGCCAGTCGTTAAACGCTGTCAGAAGAGCGACTCCAAGCAAAATGAAGAACAGGCCTATGCTGATCTGCGGGTGGTGCTCCCTGTGTCTTTTTAATACGTTATCAATTGTTTTCATGACTTTAAATTAATTATGCCTCAAAAATAGAGTGCATTAAGCCCTTTGAGCTATAGGAAATCGGCGAATGGAGGATTTTTAACGGTAAATGCCAAAAAGGGGCACTTTTGTTACATTTTTGTTGATAATTTTTTTAATTGAAGAAGCTTTCATATTTTTGCAGACCAAATTTTGATGAGATGTCGGGATTATATGCCATACCGATCAGTGGGCTGAAGGAGGGGAGACATACTTATGATTTCAGGATCGGCAAAGAGTTCTTTGAGCATTTTGAGGAATCGGACATAAAGGATGGAGATCTTATGGTATCTGTTGAGGCTGAGAAAAGATCATCACATGCTGACCTCACCATCCTGATTGCCGGAACGGTAAGTATACCATGTGACAGGTGCCTCGGATTCTTTCCTCATCCGCTTAATTGCGGGAACAGACTTCTGATTAAGTTTGGACGTACGTTCGATGACAGTGATCCTGATATTATCACTGTTCCTGCAGATGAAAACGAACTCGACATGGCGCAATATTTTTACGAATATATACTTCTTGCCCTGCCGATACAGCGGGTACATCCAACCGACAGTAATGGAAAAAGCACATGCGATCCCGGGATGCTTGAGAAACTGAAGGAGCATGTTGTTACTGAAGAAGAAAAAAGCGATCCCCGCTGGGACGAATTGAAGAAATTAATGAACAACAACTAATAATTTAGAAAATGCCAAATCCCAAACGTAAACACTCGAAAACAAGAAGAGACAAGCGCAGGACACATTACAAGGCGACAGCTCCCACTACGGCTGTATGCTCAAACTGCGGATCTTCGGTTAAGTACCACAGGGTATGCCCTGATTGCGGATTTTACAGAGGAAAGCTTGCTGTTGAGAAAAAAGCAACAGCCTGACATAGTGTAACCAACACCTTAGACCATGAAGATTGGCGTTGATGTAATGGGCGGAGATTTTGCGCCTGATGTGGTCATTGAAGGCGCAGTTGATTCCCTCCAGCATTTATCTGCTGCTGATGAACTTGTTTTGATCGGAGACGAAAAATCCATCAAAAACAAACTCCGGGAACTGAATACAGAACCATCCCGTTTCAGGATAGTACCTACCACACAGGTAATTGAAATGGGAGATGTACCGGCAAAAGCATTTTCTCAGAAACCTGATTCAAGCATTGCCGTAGGATACAGATTGCTTAAGCTGAAAGGAATTGACGGCTTTTGCAGTGCAGGAAACACCGGAGCCATGCTTGTTGGAGCAAGCTATACGGTAAAAGTGATTCCCGGGGTGCTGAGGCCTGCTCTTGCAACAATATTGCCGGCAGTGGATGGCCGGAATTCAATAATTCTGGATGTGGGACTCAATCCCGACACAAAACCAGAAGTATTGCTGCAGTATGGAATTCTTGGCTCTATCTTTGCAAAACATGTACTTGAAATAAAAAATCCAAGGGTACGTCTTCTCAATATAGGGGAGGAAGAATCAAAAGGAACCCCGGCGGTAAAAGCCGCGTATGAACTTATGAAAGATAATCCTTCCATTAATTTTGAGGGGAACATTGAGGCCAATAATCTTTTCAGGGAGGCCATGGCGGATGTTATAGTATGTGACGGATTTGTTGGGAATGTAATGCTTAAGCAGACAGAAGCTTTTCATCACATATACAAAGAGCGTAACATGAAAGATCCGTTTTTCGACAGGCTCGATTTTGAGAGCATTGGCGGAACACCTGTTGTAGGAGTAGATGCCAATGTTGTCGTCGGACACGGAATTTCCAGGCGCAAGGCAATAATGAACATGATACTCCAGACATGGGCTGTTGTCCACGTAAATCTTGCCGGGAAGATCAGAGAAGCATTTAAATAATGGAAAAAATCAGAGCAGCCATAACAGGTATTCACGCCTGGGTGCCGGAATACAGATTAACAAACCTTGAGCTTTCAAAGATGGTTGATACTTCCGACGAATGGATCATGCAGCGCGTCGGGATTAAAGAGAGGCGGATTCTTAAAGGGGAAGGACTCGGGAGCTCGGACCTTGGTGAAAAGGCCGTAAGGGGATTGCTTGAAAAGACAAATACCTCTCCGGAAGATGTCGATCTGCTCATTTGTGCAACAATAACTCCCGACATGGCATTTCCGGCAACTGCGAATATAATATCCGATAAAGCAGAAATAAAAAACGCTTTCAGCTTTGACCTTGGCGCTGCCTGTTCGGGATTCTTGTTTGGACTACAGACAGCAGCTGCTTATATCGAAACAGGAAGATACAGGAAAGTCATACTTGTAGGGGTGGATAAGATGTCATCGATTACCGATTATACAGATCGCACCACCTGCCCTCTGTTTGGTGACGCTGCAGGTGCTGTTCTTATTGAACCAACTACCGAAGATATGGGTGTAATGGATCACATTCTCCATGCTGACGGCTCTGGTCGCAAATTCCTTCACTTAAAAGCAGGAGGATCTGTAAAACCGGCTTCACATGAAACCGTTGATGCGAAAGAACATTTTATTTACCAGGAAGGACAGAGCGTCTTCAAGTTTGCGGTTGTGAACATGGCTAATGTTGCAGCAGAGATAATGGAACGGAACAATCTTAAATCTGAAGACATTGCCTGGCTTGTTCCTCATCAGGCTAATCTGCGGATCATTGACGCCACAGGAAGAAGAATGGGGCTTCCTCCCGAAAAGGTGATGATCAATATTGAAAATTACGGAAACACTACGGCAGCAACAATTCCTCTCTGTCTGTGGGAATATGAAAACAGACTGAAGAAAGGAGATAAGATCATACTTGCTGCCTTCGGCGGCGGATTTACATGGGGAGCTATTTATCTGAAGTGGGCTTATGACCCGCAGCTCCCCACCACCTAAGGGGGGCTTTAAATTCAGAAATCAAAAGTCCCCTTCAGGGGATTTAGGGGCTTATATATAAAATAGTTTTTATATTTGTGAGCTATTAAGTTTTTAACTCTATAATTTCAACCGCTATGGCAAAATACAATGAGACGGAAACAGCAGCGATCAACCTTATAAGCCTCGGCACTGATATTACAGGAGATATTAAATCCAGTGGCGATATCAGGATCGATGGTTCTCTTACCGGCAATCTTAACACAAAGGGGAAAGTTGTTATAGGGCCGACAGGAAAAGTAAACGGAGAGGTTGTTTGCAAAAACTCGGAAGTGTCTGGCACTGTCGAGGGAAGGATCATTGTAAATCAATTGCTTATTCTTAAAGCTTCTTCAAAAATATATGGCGATATAGCAACATCAAAGCTTTCAATTGAACCCGGGGCCATTTTCTCCGGAAATTGTAAAATGAGCGAAAACGACAATAATGGAGGAGCCGCAAAACCAAAACCAGCCGAACAAGCCGTCAAATAAAGGAATGCAGAATTTTACCCGCTATTCCGGAATTGCATTCCAGATGATAGGCATAATTCTGATCACAACCTTTGGCGGTATAAAACTCGATAAACTGACAGGATGGAAAACTCCTGTTTTTACTATCGTACTCTCTCTCCTGGGTGTATTTGCTGCCATCTATGTTTCCATTAAGGATTTCCTGAAAAAATAACCGGCAATGCGACCCCTTCTGAAATTTATTCAGCTGCTTTTACTGCTCGAGCTCCTGATCCTTGCGGCTGGATTTTTCATCATTTCAAAATCAGGAACGGGAATAGGATTCGGCGAAGTAGCCTTGCTCTCTTCAATTCTTACCATCGTTGCACTTGTTACCCTGATCATCTTTTTCAGGGGACAGGAAAGAGATCCGGCGAGCCAGACATTGCATAGCCTTGTCGCAGTGACTCTTAAATTCCTCCTCGAGCTTGTTATTGCTTTCTTATGGTTTTTTGTAGCTAAAAAAACACAATTATCATCAGTTGTATTATTTTTTGTTTTATATTTAACGTTCACAATGTTTTTGGTACTAATAATGATCAAAACATTGAAAAACAAATCTCTATAACTGATCAGGATTTGAAAACCGGAATTATCAAGAGGATTTTAATTTTTTTACTGCTAACAGCATTGTATGTTCCGGGATTCGGACAGGAAGATCATGGAGCTGCTGCACCAACCGAAGGAAAAGAAAGCAGGAAAGAGTTCAATGCAAGTGAGTTCATCCTTGATCATGTGACCGATTCGCATGAATGGCATATCCTGACAACCACTAAAGGGAAAAGCGTTGCAATATATCTTCCGGTAATCCTTTACAGCAAAGAAAAGGGGCTGGACCTGTTTTCATCAAGGAAACTTGCGCATGGTCATGTTTACAAAGGATATAAGATTGAAGAGGAAGGCGACCTGAAGGGTAAGATCGTAAATATCGATGAAACCGGAAAGATAGCTGAGGGTAGACGTCCGCTGGATTTTTCAATCACAAAAACGGTACTGGCTATGTTGTGCGCTGCCATTATCGGTCTATGGATCGTCCTGTCTCTCGCGCGTTCATATAAGAAGACTGGAATAAGCCATCCAAAGGGAATTCAGAGCTTTCTTGAACCGGTCGTTCTGTTCATCCGTGATGATGTTGCAATACCAAATATAGGGGAGCATAAATATGAGAAGTACATGCCATACCTGTTATCGGTCTTCTTCTTTATACTTCTCAACAACATCATGGGACTTATTCCTTTTCCCCCGCCTTTCGGAGGCAATGTAACAGGTAACGTGGGAATAACCTTTGTTCTTGCCTTATGCACATTCCTGATCACTCAGTTCAGCGGCAACAAAGCTTACTGGAAACATGTATTTGCGGCACCCGGAGTGCCGGTATGGCTTCTTCCGATTATGATTCCCGTTGAACTGATAGGGCTTATTTCAAAACCATTTGCCCTGATGATCCGTCTCTTTGCGAACATCACAGCAGGCCACATTATAGTTCTTAGCCTTATCTGTCTGATCTTTATCTTTAACACCGTCTGGGTAGCACCGGTATCGATCTTATTTGTGGTTTTCATGGACTGCATCGAGCTTCTCGTTGCATTCCTTCAGGCATATATTTTCACTCTTCTTTCGTCGCTGTTCATTGGAATGGCAACAGCGGAGGAGCATCATTAATTTAACTTAATTTTTGTACTATGGAACCAACAGTAACGGAACCCATTTCATTTGCGGCAATCGGAGCAGGTCTTGCAGTTATCGGAGCAGGTCTCGGTATCGGTAGAATCGGAGGTTCGGCAATGGACGCAATAGCACGTCAGCCGGAAGCCTATTCAAAGATACAGCTTGCCATGATCATCGCAGCAGCCCTTATTGAAGGAGCTGCACTGTTCGCAATCGTTGTTGCTCTTATTTAAAGGAGATGAACTATGAAGCCTGCAACGGTTGGTTGCAGGCCTTCATTTAATTTATGATGAATTAAAAATGTTGCCATGATATTTTTATCAAACAGTCTGACATCACCGGGAATAGGAGTGGTCATCTGGGCTGTCCTTATTTTCGGTATCTTCTTTTTGGTCCTGGCCAAATTCGGATGGAAACCAATCCTTTCCGCTGTTAAAGCCAGGGATGAAATGATTAAAGGCTCTCTGGCATCTGCAGCGAAAGCCAGGGAAGAGATGCAGAAGCTTCAGAGTGATAACGAAGCTATCCTGAGGAAGGCCAGGGAAGAGCGGGAAGTCATTCTCAAGGAAGCACGCGAGGTACGCGACAAGCTTATTGCTGAGGCAAAAGGAAAAGCAACCGAGGAGGCTGAAAAAATCGTCGAAAAAGCGAAAGCAGGAATCGAAAAGGAAAAGTCTAAGGCTCTTTCAGAGATACATGACCAGGTAACAACCCTTGCAATCGATATTGCATCAAAACTTCTTGGCGAGAAACTGAGCAAGACTGAAGAACAGGAAAAGCTTATAAGCAAATACCTGAAAGACATTGATCTGAATTAAGGAATGAACCTAAGCAAAATATCAGTCAGGTACTCGAGGGCCCTTTTCAATTCAGCAGTTGAAAAGAAACTTCTGGACAAAGTATATCAGGATATGATCTTCATTTCCGGGCTTTGCTCACTCCCCGAAATGAAGGAGGTGCTCGACAGCCCTATCATCGTGCCGTCAAAAAAGAAAGATATTCTGCATAAGGTCTCCGAAAAATACGTGGAAGTAATAACTCTTTCTTTCCTCGACCTGGTCGTGAAAAACGGCAGGGAGATTTTTCTGCCCGCCATCGCCCGTCAATTTATCCATGTAACAAAGGAATATTACGGCATAACCGAATCAGTGCTTACAACAGCAGTAAAGGTCGATGATAAGATAAAGAAAGAGATGACCGACCTAATTGCGAAGATATTCAAAACAAAAGTTGATCTTAAGGAAGTAATTAATAAAGACATAATTGGGGGTTTTGTTCTGAGGGTTGAAGACAACTACATTGATGCAAGCATCAGGAACAAGCTCCGTAAAATTGAAAAAGAACTGAAAGGGTATAACCTTTCGGCATGACAGAAAATGTATAAGGATTTTTAAGAAACAATAATATGGCAAGCATTAAACCAGCAGAAGTATCTCACATTCTCCGCCAGCAGCTTGAGGGAATCCAGACAGGTGCCCAACTTGAGGAAGTGGGCACCGTACTTGAGGTAGGAGACGGCATTGCCCGTATTTACGGACTTTCGAATGCAGAGTCAAATGAACTTATTGAATTTGAAAATGGCATGGAGGCGATAGTCCTTAACCTTGAGGAAGACAACATCGGTGCAGTGCTGTTAGGTCCCACCGAAGAAATCAATGAAGGAGATATCGTAAAACGGACCGGACGTATTGCATCCATTGCTGTTGGCGAAGGACTGCTTGGAAGAGTTATCTCTCCCACCGGGCAGCCTCTTGATGGCAAAGGTCCGATAGAGGGCGAGAAATTCATTATGCCTTTCGAAAGAAAAGCCCCGGGAGTTATCTTCCGGCAGCCTGTGAAACAGCCATTGCAGACAGGACTGAAACCTATCGATGCTATGATACCCATCGGAAGAGGTCAGAGAGAGCTGATCATCGGCGACAGACAGACAGGAAAAACTGCTATTGCAATTGATGCGATAATAAACCAGCGCAGCAATTTTGAAAAAGGAAAACCTGTTTACTGTATCTATGTGGCAATAGGACAAAAGGGATCAACAGTTGCAAATATTGCCAGAACACTCGAAGAATATGGTGCACTGGAATACACAGTCATAGTTCTTGCAACAGCTTCCGATCCGGCAGCATCCCAGTTTTATGCTCCTTTTGCAGGTGCCGCCGTCGGCGAATTTTTCAGAGATACAGGCCGTGATGCTCTTATCATATACGATGACCTTTCAAAACAGGCTGTATCATACAGGGAAGTTTCGCTTCTTCTCCGCCGTCCCCCAGGACGTGAAGCTTACCCAGGAGACGTATTCTACCTTCACTCAAGACTTCTTGAAAGAGCCGCAAAGATCATTGAATCTGACGAAGTGGCGAAACAGATGAACGACCTTCCTGAATCCATAAGACATCTGGTAAAAGGAGGAGGATCTCTCACAGCCCTGCCGATTATTGAAACCCAGGCAGGCGACGTTTCAGCATATATACCCACCAACGTGATCTCGATCACTGACGGCCAGATATTCCTGGAATCAGGTCTCTTCAACGCAGGCGTACGCCCTGCCATCAACGTAGGTATCTCTGTATCCAGGGTAGGTGGCAACGCCCAGATAAAAGCGATGAAAAAAATCGCAGGTACTCTTAAAGTGGATCAAGCCCAGTATCGCGAACTTGAAGCATTCTCCAAATTCGGCTCCGACCTTGATGCCTCAACACTGGCAGTCCTTAACAAAGGCTCGAAAAACGTTGAAATATTAAAGCAGGGACAATATTCTCCAATGCCGGTGGAAAAGCAGATAGCAATAATCTATTGCGGAACGATGGGACTTCTCAAAGATGTTCCTGTGAGCAAGGTGAAGGAATTTGAGAAAGAATACCTCGAATTTCTCGACCTTAAACATAGAGACGTACTGGATAAACTGCGCGATGGAGTGCTCAACGACGATATAACAAAAACTCTTGAAAAAGTAACCCTTGACCTGGCGGCAAAATACAAACCCGGGAAATAAAAGTAACAGTGAAGGATAAACGAGTTTCAGATGGCTAATTTAAAGGCAATCAGGATCAGGATCAGCTCTGTCAAATCAACGCGGCAGATAACATCGGCCATGAAGATGGTTTCTGCTGCCAAGCTGAGAAAGGCGCAGGACAAGATACTTCGCCTCAAGCCCTATGCCTTTAAACTTCATGAGATATTTGTAGATCTTTCACAAAGCCTGGCTGAAGCAGAAATAGAAAATATCTATGCCAGATCTGCCTCAGAAGAAAAAATACTCGTTGTCGTAATAACATCCAACAGAGGCTTGTGCGGAGCATTTAATGCTAATGTCATCAAGGAATCCCGCAGGGTAGTCTCTGAACAATATATGAACCAGTTCCAAAAGGGAAATGTTTCATTCCTGGCGATAGGGAAGAAGGGGTATGATTATCTGAGAAAGCAACACCTCAATATGCTTCCTGAACAAAACCGCCTTTTCAACAATCTTACTTTTAATAATGTATCTGCCGTTGCAGAAGATGTCATGAACAGCTTTCTTTCCGGCGAATACGACAGGGTTTTACTGGTATATAACCAGTTCAAGAATGCCGCGGTGCAAAACCTGACCACCGAGCTGTTTCTGCCGGTGGAAACTGTCAGCGCCGACACAAAAGGAACTGTTCCTACCGACTACATCTATGAACCTTCCGGCGAAGAGATAATAAAAGAACTTATTCCAAAATCACTCAAGATACAGTTTTACAAGGCAGTGCTTGATTCTTATGTTGCTGAGCACGGGGCCAGAATGACTGCAATGCATAAGGCAACTGATAATGCCACAAGCATGATACGCGATCTGACACTTCTGTATAACAAAGCAAGACAGGCTGCCATCACTAACCAGATACTTGAAGTCGTCAGTGGTGCTGAAGCCCTGAAAGGTTAAAAAGATTTTGGCTTCCTAATCGTAGAATTAATGTACAATCAATCCGAACTAAAAGAGGTCGTTGACAAGGCATTATTTAATCTTCCGTATAACACGGAAGCACACAAACTCATTGACCCCGTAAAATATGTGCTGTCGAAAGGTGGTAAAAGACTTCGCCCGGTATTATCATTGATGGCCTGCAACATGTTTACCGATAAGATTGACGAAGCGATCATGCCAGCCATCGGATTGGAGGTATTTCATAATTTCACCCTTGTCCATGATGATATTATGGACCGGGCTCCGGTCAGAAGGGGCTTGGCAACTGTGCACGAAAAATGGGATTCAAACCAGGCAATACTTTCCGGCGATGTAATGGCATTTATTGCCAACGAATGCATTGTCCAGGCTCCTTCCTCAAGCCTCGTAAAAATATTCAGGATATTCAACAAGGCTGCAGTGGAGGTATGCGTGGGACAGCAGCTTGATATGGATTTTGAAAAAGCGGCCATTGTACGTGAGGATGAATATTTAAGAATGATCGAGCTGAAAACAGCAGTGCTGCTTGCTGCATCAGTTAAAACCGGCGCTGTTATCGGCGGCGCTGATGACAGGGACTCTGATCTTGTTTATGAATTCGGAAAGAATCTTGGCCTTGCATTTCAGATACAGGATGACCTCCTGGATATCTGGGGCGATGTGAAGATCTTTGGAAAAACTGCCGGAGGAGACATAGTGGCCAACAAAAAAACATTTCCGTTTGTGAAAGCAATGGAGATAGCTAAAGGGATACAGCTGACGCAACTGCAGGAATTGTTCACAGTAAAAGATGCGGAAGAAAAGATAAGCAGGGTAACTGAAATCTACAACCAGCTGAACATCAGGGATGTAACTGAAATCCTTGCCCACGATTACATTAACAAGGCATTTGGATTCCTGCAGAAAGTGAGTGTCGACGAAACAAGAAAAAAAGAGATGACAAACCTTGCCATCTCTCTCATCGGTCGTAAACAATAGGTCAGGATCATTCGTTCTCGTGCTTCTTCAGCCAATCGATATTTATCAATACACCGGCATTCGCCATAAATTGACTGTAGTGGTTTGTGGCCAGTATATATTTTGCTTCCGCAAAAATGTCAAATTGCTCGGTTAATTTGAAACAAGCTCCGGCGCCAATATTTAAACCGAATGCATTGTCATTCTCAGTAAAGACTTCTTCGGTAGCGCTGATTATTTTATCTTTCTTCCATGTTATCAGGAAGTTCGCTCCTGCCAGGGCATAGAACTCCAGCTTGTCGAGTGAATTAAAAACATAATGCCCGTTAATGTCAAACATGACTGAAGAAACGGTTATTTTAGACATAATGTCTTTCGTAACGTGAGGATAAAAATATGATATTCTTCCGGTCACATGTAATGGAACGGTAATTTCATAAATGCCTTCAAGGAAAGCTGCAAAATGACCGCTCCTGTTATAATCCCAATCTACATTGTGAAACCAGTAGCCGGTCCCGTATCCGACACCCCCACCGATCTTTGTGAACTGTGCATTGACCGCCGGAAGTAACATAACAGCCAAAAACAGAGAGATGATGAATCTTTTCATATAAATCGTTTTTAGTTAATCCCCATTGAGGCCATAAAGATAAATTAATAAGGTCAAAAAAGATGTTCATCTTCAAAATTTGTTAAATTTGTATCTACCGCAAGAGAACTAAAATATTTATCAGACATGGCAAAGAATACCGGTAAAATCAGCCAGATAATCGGACCAGTTATCGATGTGACGTTTGAAAGACAGGGCAGTGAAATGCCTGACATCTATGATGCACTGGAAATAAAAAGAAAAGACGGGACAATCCTGGTTGTTGAATGTCAGCAGCATATAGGCGAAAACACCGTTCGTGCGATTGCGATGGACTCAACCGACGGTCTGCGCCGCGGCATGGATGTCGTTGCAACCGGTTCACCTATCACAATGCCTATTGGCGAACAGATAAAGGGACGACTGATGAACGTTACCGGAGAGGCAATTGACGGTATCGGGCCTCTGGATAAAAAAGGCGGCTACCCGATTCATCGCAAACCTCCCAAATATGATGACCTTTCAACTGAAAAAGAGGTTCTTTATACCGGGATAAAAGTTATCGACCTTATCGAACCCTATTCCAAAGGAGGAAAAATAGGTCTCTTCGGAGGAGCCGGCGTTGGGAAAACAGTTGTTATCCTTGAGCTTATCAATAATATTGCAAAGTCTTATGCCGGATTATCGGTATTTGCCGGTGTGGGAGAAAGAACCAGGGAAGGCAACGATCTGCTTCGCGATATGATCGAAGCGGGCGTTATTAAATATGGCAAGGAATTTCTTGAAAGTATGAAATCAGGCGGCTGGGATCTCTCAAAAGTTGATAAGAACGCTCTTAAAGAATCACAGCTTGCACTTGTATTCGGCCAGATGAATGAACCTCCCGGAGCAAGGGCAAGAGTCGCCCTCTCAGGACTGTCAGTCGCCGAACATTTCCGCGACGGTGACGGCAAGAGCGGAGGAAGAGATATTCTCTTCTTCATGGATAACGTATTCCGTTTCACCCAGGCCGGCTCTGAAGTTTCTGCCCTCCTTGGAAGAATGCCTTCTGCAGTAGGTTATCAGCCCACTCTGGCAACTGAAATGGGGATAATGCAGGAAAGGATCACCTCAACGAAACATGGTTCAATTACTTCTGTACAGGCAGTTTATGTCCCTGCCGACGACCTTACCGATCCGGCCCCCGCGACCACCTTCGCACACCTTGATGCAACAACGGTTCTAAGCCGTAAAATATCCGAGCTTGGTATTTATCCTGCTGTAGACCCGCTCGATTCGACCTCAAGAATTCTTACGCCGGATATTGTGGGTGAAGCCCACTATAATTGTGCTCAAAGAGTCAAAGAACTTCTCCAGAGATACAACGAGTTGCAGGATATTATAGCTATTCTGGGCATGGATGAACTTTCTGAAGAAGATAAACTTGTTGTTCACCGGGCCAGACGTGTCCAGAGATTCCTTTCCCAGCCTTTCCAGGTTGCCGAACAGTTTACCGGAATAAAGGGAGCGCTGGTGTCGATCGAAGACAATATCAAGGGATTCAACATGATCATGGAAGGCAAGGTTGACCAGTATCCGGAAGCCGCTTTCATGCTTGTCGGAACTATTGAAGATGCAATAGAAAAAGGCGAAAAGATCCTCGCCCAGTCAAAATAAAATCGTACGGGGATGAAAATAGAAATCATCACTCCTGATAAAAACATCTATGAAGGGGATATTGCATCAATAAGAGTACCGGGGAAGAAAGGATCCTTCCAGGTATTGAAAGACCATGCCCCGATCATCTCAACGCTTGAGAACGGCCCTGTGATTATGGTCGATCAGGAAGGCAAACAGGTGAGATACGAGATCAACGGGGGAGTGATTGAAGTCAAACACAACAAAATCATCCTGCTTGCCGAATCGGTGAAATAAAACATCTGCAGTGACACCTGATGAATTTCGCAAAAATGCCCACGAGCTGGTCGAGTGGATGGCTTCATACATGGAGAATGTCGAATCGTTTCCTGTGAAATCTGCAGTCAAACCTGGTGAAATTTTCAATAAAATACCAGATAAACCTCCACGGAAATCCGAATCATTCAGTAACTTCATCAGGGATCTTGATGAGATAATCATGCCGGGAATAACTCACTGGCAAAGCCCTGATTTCTTTGCATATTTCCCTGCAAATACCAGCCCTCCATCCATACTGGCCGAAATGATAATCGCTACCCTCGGTGCCCAGTGCATGAACTGGGAGACATCTCCGGCAGCAGCAGAGCTTGAGGAAAAAATGATGATATGGCTGAGAGATATGATAGGCCTTCCTGCCAATTTTGAAGGGGTTATCCAGGACACGGCATCTACAGCCACCCTGTCTGCAATACTGACTGCAAGGGAAAAAGCAACAGCATTCACTTCAAATAATGAAGGTCTTAATGCCGGCAGGATTCTCAGGGTCTATTGCTCGGAACAGGCACATTCCTCAATAGAAAAAGGAGTAAGAATAAGCGGCATCGGAAAAAGAAACCTGGTGAAAATCCCCGTCAGCGAAGATTTCTCAATGGATCCTGAAAAGCTTAAGGAAGCTATCGAAGCAGACAAGAAAAACGGATTTTTACCATGTTGTGTTATTGCAACAATAGGTACAACAGGCACCACCGCCGTTGACCCTTTAAAGCCCATAGGAGAGATCTGCAGTGAAAACCATATCTGGCTTCATGTTGATGCCGCAATGGCCGGCACAGCTCTTATTTTGCCCGAATTTCAATGGATGCTTTTCGGGAGGGAATACATAGACAGCTTCGTGTTCAACCCTCACAAATGGATGTTCACGAATTTCGACTGCACGGCATTTTTTACAAAAGATGCGGAAAGTCTCATCCGGACATTCGAAATACTTCCGGAATACCTGAAGACAAGAACACGAGGACAGGTGAATGATTACCGCGACTGGGGGATACCACTGGGAAGAAGATTCAGGGCTCTTAAATTGTGGAGCGTGATAAGATCATTCGGGACAGAGGGACTGCAGGAAAAGGTCAGGCAACATATTCAATTTGCCGCAAACCTTAAGGGACTGATCCTGAAAGAAAAAGATTTTGAAATACTTGCACCGGTAGTCATTAATGTGGTCTGTTTCAGATATGCTCCTGCCGGCTGCGACGAAAAGAAGATAAATATCCTTAACGAGAAGCTTAATCATCTCCTGAACGATTCCGGGAAGATCTATCTCTCACATACCGTTATTAATGGAAAATACACTTTGAGAATGGTAACCGGCCAGACCAATGTGACATTCAGCCATGTTGAAAAAGCATGGGCTCTTATCCTGCAAACTGCAAGAAGACTGAAAGGCTGATCACAGATGCATTCGTCTGCCGATGCTCATTCCGTAAATATCAATATTGAAAAGCAGCCTGAAATACGGTGTTTCGTCAAATGACCTGAAGGCAGTCTCAACTCCTGCAGATATCATATAAGGTATTCGAAAGAGATAGAAATCTGAAAGCAGCTGCAATCCGAACGACTTAAACTCTTCGGAGTAATTGTGAAATTCAATTTTATATACTCCATCTGCGTAGTTCCCGACAGAATTACCTGTTCCCCTTGTGTAATCATAAAACAGTACAGCCCGTATTCTTTTAAGGTAAAGCAGGCTTGTAATATTAAAATCAGGATATGCCAGGGGCATAATATAATCGGCGGAAAGGAATCCGGCTTTATTTGATGAGATATCATTATAGCTTCGTGGAAAGGAGATCCTGTTTCCCTGGCGGTAGTATTTAAAAGGAGTGGTTTGTTTTTCTGCCTCAAGTCTTATTCTGATGCTGTGATCCCTGAACCCCCCGGGGAAATACAAGGCACTTCTGAATGAAAGGCTGGAACCCAGGTAATCACTGTTGAAAGGATACCAGGAATACATAATATCAAGAGACTGTGCCCATTCCGGATAGAGGTCACGCAATGCAGACTTTCTGAAATTTGTAAAATAAAACCTGCCGGCAAGCTGTGTCAATCCCCTCGTATAGGTTGAAGATTCATTTATGTACAGGTAGTCATTATAGTAGTTGGATATCCCGGCCAGGTAGAAAAACTGGTTAAACCTTCCCGATGATACAGACAGCGGCAGGGAGATGGTATTTCTGAATTGATAGCCGCGCGTTGTTTCTGCGGGATCAGGAGCAGGAGTTCCATTGGTTCTGACGTTATAGATCAACGGTTCGGTTCCATAATCTATCTGTGATTCAAAAACCGGATACCATCCCTTCCAAGAGATACGGGCATGCATCAAATGATCTTTAAGCTCCGAATATTCATAACTGGCAGTTACCGTAAGCGTGCTCAGCTGATTTTGTGTCATGATGGTTGCCCCGGGTCTTATTGATGCCGGATCAGCCTGGATCTCTTCAATGTCTGCATAAAATGGCATCCAGCTGTGAATGCCAGAAAGATGCTGCCATTTCCTGTATGGTTCAGGTGTGTAGGTTTTTGAACCGGCGTCATATACATTGCCTTTATTGATTTCAAACCTGTCGGCAAGGTATGAAACAGGAATAAATGCTTTTGAGGTTTTCCCCATGGCTTCATTAAGTGATACAGAACAGATGTTATTGCCGGAAGATGTGTAATCGCAGAAAAGGATTGTTGATCCCCGCAGGCTCAGGTCATTTGCTCCAAAACGTGAATTGGTAACCTGAGTTACGCTTTTGTTGTGATCAATTAAATAAACATTATCAGTACCGTTAACAGAGGATATATAGAAGAGTGAATCATTTCTCAGGAACGACGTCTGAAGATCATCCCTTCCTGTCGGAAGAAGTATCTCCCACATTCCGTCGTCCATGTTGTATGACATTATTCCTTCTCCCTCTTCTGTTAAATAAATAACAGTAATTTTCTTTCCATCTTCCGACCATTGTGGTCTCTGAAGCGACGCATTTACAGGCGCCGGTATTTTTTTGAGATTATATTTGTCCTCGGGACTAAAAAGCACCAGGCTGTTAATGTTCTCAGCGCTATTTTCAGAAGCGGCGATGCATTTCCCGTCAGGGGAGATCGAGGCTGCCATGAAGCGTGATCTTCGCGACAACTGCCGGACACTGCCGTTCTTAAGGTCCATTATCTTAATAACGGAATAGTTTCTGTTTTCCCAGCGGGGATCAGCACTTGTCTCAGCCCAAACAAGCTTCCCTCCTCCGAAGGAAATGAAAAACGGGTAAATATTGCCGGGATAGTGGAGCTTTTTTTCTGTTTTTCCGGATGGCCGGACAAGAACAAATTCAGGAATCCCGGAAAGCGAAGTCTTAATTGCAATCACCGAATCGATACCAATTGCCAGAGGCGAATGATAATTTACAAACCTTTCTTTTTTTTGCGGATTTAAAGCGTCGTATGTCCGGGCTCCGCTGTTTGACAGATCCTTCTTCCACAAGGTTTTCAGAGTGTCAAATGTCTGGTAGTAAAGTTTCTTCTTGGTAATGCCGGAATTTTTCCTGAGGCTCAGGTTTACAGGATTAATCGTAAATGGATAATCTGCAGTGTACTCAAGAGTTTTATTCCAGGTTTGCAGATTATTTATGCGCGCCCATGCCACCATCTGGTACCCGAACTGGTAATGATCCGGTACCAGATCCCTGAATGACTCCTGTATCATCTTGTCATATTTATATGGCTTATCCTTTTCAATGACAATTGCCTTGAGCTGTTTCTGGAATCCTGCCGACCTTCCCCTTCCCGATTCTGAAAGAGTTGTCTCTGCAAAAACGGCATCACCTTCCAGGTACCATAGCGGAAGGAGGGAAGAGACAATGCCCGTAAATTGCTGGCCAAGAAGATATGACATTACTTTTGTGAAACCCGTGTTCAGTGATTCCATCTGCATCACATGTGTAAGCTCATGAAGAGCCAGCTGTCTGTTTGCATCAAGAGGAATCGTGTTTTGTTCAGGAGTGGGATATATCTCCATCCTCTTTGGAGCCCAGGCCACATAGCCATTTGATTGAGTTGTGAAATTGTGAATTATTACAGGGATCCTGAATTTCTTCCCCGGGAACAAAGCTCCCAGGTCGGAATATGCCTTATCCAGCGACTTTGTAAATTCAATTCCCTGAGATCCATATTTTTCCGGGTAAATAACTCTGAACCTGTCTGATTTTATCTGAAGCCATTTCAGGTTTGCCGGATCCTGTCCCGTATCGTAATATTGTGCCGGCACGATCCGCGGCAGTATCAGGAACAACACTAAAGACAGTGCAATGCGTAAATTCATCAGATATAATAATGTCTAAAAATAACAAATAATCCGTATTTTCGTCACCTGATCATTTTATGCAATTCTTATTAAAACAGGTTCCTGAATGAAACGTTTCAGACAGATAAATAATATAACCGGATGGGTGGTTTTCGCAATTGCGGCCTTTACTTATCTGATGACAATTGAGCCTACGGCAAGTCTATGGGATTGCGGTGAATTCATTGCATCATCTTACAAACTGGAAATAGGACATCCTCCGGGAAGCCAGGTATTCATGGTTCTTGCCAGGTTTTTTTCATTGTTCGCAGGGAATGATGTCACAAAAGTTGCTGCAATGATTAACGCAATGTCGGCAATTGCAAGCGCATTCACGATCCTGTTCCTGTTCTGGACAATAACTCACCTTGCCCGCAAGATAATTGTGAAAAATGAAGATGAGTTTAATACTGCAAGGATAATAACCATTATGTCGGCAGGCGCAGTGGGCGCCCTGGCATTCACTTTCTCCGACTCTTTCTGGTTCTCAGCCGTCGAAGGTGAAGTATATGCAACATCATCATTTTTTACGGCAGCAGTATTCTGGGCAATCCTGAAATGGGAAGATGTGGCTGATGAAGAACATGCCGACAAGTGGATAATTCTTATCGCGTACCTGATGGGTCTTTCCATTGGAGTGCACCTTCTCAACCTTCTTGCCCTGCCGGCAATCTTCCTGGTCTATTATTTCAGGAAATTTGAATTTTCATGGAAAGGACTTATTTATGCGCTTGCCGGATCATTTCTGATTCTGGCCCTTTTATTATGGGGATTGCTGCCCGGTATCGTCAAAGTCTCCTCGCGGTTTGACTTGTTCTTTGTTAACTCGATGAAACTGTCCCCAAACTCAGGGATGATCTTCCATATCCTGATCCTGGCTCTTATTCTGATCTTTAGCATCAGACTTTCTCTCAGACCGGGGAAGAAAAATCTCACAGCCCTGCTTTCTGCAGGAACGGTTTTCTTTACAGGGATGTGGGCGGTCTCGGGATCATCAGTATTAAACATTCTGATTCTTCTGGCACTTTCGGCAATTATCTGGCTCATCGCCCTCAGGAATAAAGTAATGCTGAACACAACCCTGACGGCTGTACTTGTGATTCTGATCGGCTTTTCTTCAACGGCTATTATTATGATCAGAGCATCGGCAAATCCCCCTCTTAATGAGAATAATCCTTCAGATCCATTCAACCTTCTCTATTATCTGAACAGAGAACAATATGGGCAAAGACCATTGTTCAAGGGTGCATATTATAATGCACCTGTTATCGATTACAAGGAAGGGAAGCCTGTTTATGTCCTTGAAAAAGGGAAATATGTTGTAACCCACAGGAACGTCGAACGTGTTTATGATGACAGATTCATAACGCTATTTCCGAGGATGTGGGGCGAGGACGAAGGTCATGCAGAGGTTTACAGGCAATGGGGAGGATCAAAGGGAATTCCGATTTCAGTTACAGACCGGTATGGCAAGAAAACCATTATACGCAAACCCAAATTCAGCGAAAACCTGAAATTCATGTTCAGCTATCAGTACGGGTATATGTACTTCAGATATTTCATGTGGAATTTCTCCGGCAAGCAGAACGACACACAGGGTACAGGAGGTGCAGTAAACGGCAACTGGATAACCGGAATCGATTTTCTCGACAAACCCAGGGTGGGCACTTCCGACCTGCCCGGGAGTCTCAAAAATGATACTTCCAGGAACAGGTATTATCTTCTTCCCTTCCTGCTCGGGATGGCCGGACTTTTGTTTCAATTGTTCCGCGACAACAAGAACTGGTGGATAGTAATGATCCTGTTCTTACTGACAGGAGTAGCAATTATTTTTTATCTTAACCAGTATCCCAACCAGCCAAGGGAAAGGGATTATGCTTATGCGGGATCGTTTTACTTCTTTTCGGTCTGGATAGGACTTGGAGTGCTTTTTGTTTATGAAGCTGTAAAAAAAGTTGCCGGAGAAGGATTGGCAGCACTCCTGTCAGGGATCTTATGCCTTGCCGTTCCTGTTATCATGGGATCGGAAAACTGGGATGATCATGACAGGTCAGGCCGTTATCTTGCCAGGGATGTGGCATTTAATTATCTCGAGTCGTGTGCCCCGGAAGCAATTCTTTTTACAAATGGAGACAACGACACATTCCCGTTATGGTATGCCCAGGAAGTTGAGGGTAAAAGAACCGATGTGCGTGTTTGCAACCTCATGCTTCTGAATACAGACTGGTACATCGAACAGATGAAAAGAAAAGTATACGAATCGGATCCTCTGCCGATTTCACTCCCGATACAGAAATACTACGATGGCATCAACAACCAGGTATTTATAGATGAGAGAACAAAGGAACCAGTTGATATATCAACAATAATAGACTGGGTAAAATCTGATAACCGGGGGACTAAATATCAGGTATCTCCGACTGAATGGCTTGACGTTATCCCATCACGGATTATTCGTATTCCCATTGATAAGAAAAAAGTTCTGGAATCAGGAACTGTCAGGGTTGAAGATTCGGCGAAGATAGTCCCGTATATTGATATTACACTTAAGGGCAGTTCAATAATCAAGAGCCAGCTGATTGTTCTTGATATTCTTGCTCATAACAATTGGGACCGTCCGATATATTTCATTACGGGATATCACAGCGATGCTCTTGGCCTTGAGGAGTATTTCCGGCTTGAAGGACAGGCATACAGAATTATTCCGATTAAGTCGGGGAACAAGAGCTGGCTGGATTACGGCAGTGTTGATACCGATATCATGTACAATAACATGATGAATAAATTTGTATGGGGCGGAGCAAATGATCCGAAAGTAAATCTCGATTATCATCATAAGCGGACGCTGATGGTTGTAAGATCAAGGCTAAACTATGCAAAACTGGCCAAAGCGCTGATTGCGGAAGGGAAAAATGAAAAGGCCGTTGAGGTTCTGGACCGTTGTATGGATGTTCTGCCTATTGAGACCGTCTCATATGATCCTTATATCAACGACATAATTGATGCATACTTTGCCGCCGGTAAAAGCGAAAAGGCACTTCTGATGACAAATGACCTGTGCAATTATTTCTTTGAACAGATGGATTATTACCTGAACCAGGAGACATATATAGTCAACTCTGCTGAATATTCAATAGGTACGGCATTTGAATATGCCCGTCGTGCAGGGGAATCATGTATTGCCTTCAGCCAGAAGGAAACGGGAATGGAAATAAACAGACGATTGAACGACTATAATTCGAAGTTTTTGAAATTCGTAGATCCTGCCCTGAGATAGACCTGTTCAGTTGATTAATGTTGCAGCAGATTCGTGCCTGAGATATTTTTCAAGAAGGAAAAAGATTTTTTCCGGATAGATAGGTTTCAGAACATATTCATTGCAGCCGGCCAGATATGCTTCTGTTTTGCTCTGTTCGGATGAGTATGCAGTTAACATCAGGACAGGTACATTCTTTCTTTCCCTGCGGAATATTCTCAGACATTCTATGCCATTTATGAGGGGGATAAGAAAATCCATGAATATGAGATCGATCTTTTCATTTCCCTCGTTCAGATAATCAACAAACTCTTTCCCGTTGCGAAAAATCCTGACATTCGCACCGGAGCTCTTCAGGAGAGTTTCATAGTATCTGATAGATGGAATATCGTCCTCGACAATTATGATTCTTTTATCTGCCAGCTGTAAGTCGTTGATATTCAAAGCTATAGTCGGGCTTGTTATAATTTTGTATAAAAGTACAATAAGTAATGTTGGATAAGGTTTGATAACACGTCAGTTATTAACATTTTATCAACACTGTTTAAAGGCAGTGAATATACAAATATTTGGTTTCTAAAAGAAAAAACTGCAATTTAGTGACACTAAAAAACAAGGGAATGACTAATAAAACAGGTTTATTCTGCAAAGCATTTGCCTCCATCATTTTGCTTTTTGGTTTTTCTGTATTATATGGCCAGCAAGGATTCGATAACTCTTCAAGGGCCCTGTATATTTATGACCTTGTCGCAAAGTATGTGAATTTTGGCGAAGGATTTGCTGATTCTTCAAATTTCAGGATAGGGATGATGCTGGGCGATTATGAGCTCCTTTATGAGCTGGGCAACCTGGCAAAAACAAGACCGCGTATCCAGGACAAGCCTGTTCAGATAAGCGGTTATAAAAAACTGGAAAGTATTACTCACACGCAGGTCCTTTATGTCAACAAATCCTCAGGTTTTGATCTGCAGAAGATACAGGAAAAAATTTCAGGACAACAGACTCTTCTTGTGACGGAAGGTTACGAATTCAGGGAGTCGATGATAAATTTCATTGTCATCAACGGAGTGCCGAGGTATGAGATCAACGAAGAGTATATTAAAAAAGAAGGGATGTCTGTTCCACAGACTTTCCTTTTCACCGCAGTTAAAACCAAGGAAGACTGGGAAAAACTCTTTGAAGTGACTGATGCCGATCTGCAGGTTCAGAAAGAGACTGTAAAACAGCAGCAGGTTGAGATTGAGCTTCAGAAGGCAGAGATCCTCCGGCAAAAAGCACTGCTCGACAGCCTTGACAGGGAAATTGCACTGAAGGAAAAAACACTTCTTGAAAAACAAAGAGTGCTGAACATACAGATGGCGCAGATAAACATTCAACAAAAGGAAATATCTGTTCAGAAACAAACCATCATTGTACAACAGCAGGAAGTGCAGGTACAGAAAGACACCCTTCTGAAACAGAAAGAAAAAATCGACCTTCAGATTGCAATGATCGATGAACAGCTGAAAAAGATCGGAGTGCAGGAGGAGAAAATAAAAGTTCAGCTTGCCACCCTGGAGAAACAAAAGCTGATACTCTGGTTTGTCATTGTTGCACTGGCACTGGTCAGCTTCCTGGGCTATTACATCTATCGCAGCTACAGGATCAAAAAAGAAGCCAATATAAGACTGGAAGAAAAGAACCGCACAATTTCAATGCAGAAGGATGAGATAGAGCAGCAGCGCGACCTTGCAGCCGCACAAAGGGATCAGATTGCCTATCAGAAAAAACATATCACCGATAGCATCATGTATGCAAAGAGGATACAGACCGCACTTATTCCTTCGCTTGAACTCTTCAGCGACAAACTTGAACACTTCGTTCTTTACAAACCACTGGCAATTGTAAGCGGCGACTTCTACTGGGTGAGCAACCATGATGACAAGCAGATTATAATTGCTGCCGACTGCACAGGCCATGGTGTTCCCGGAGCCTTCATGAGCATGCTTGGTGTAACACTCCTGAATGAAATAGTGAACAATAAGCAGATCCTGCTGCCGGATCAGATAATTGAAAATCTGAGACATGGAGTCATAAAATCACTGAATCAGGTAGCCGACGAAGATTCTGTAAAAGACGGGATGGACATATCAGTTTGTGTCGTGGATTTCAAGGAAAATGTTCTGCTGTGGGCAGGAGCAAACAATCCGCTTTATGTAATCAGAGGCGGCGAGCTTATTCATTACCGGCCTGATAAAATGCCGGCATCGATCCATTACAGAATGCAGCCTTTCACCCTTCATAAAATCAGCCTGAATAAGGGCGATGCGTTTTATATTTTCTCAGATGGTTTTGCTGATCAGTTTGGCGGGCCAGGCCAGCGGAAATTCATGTCTAATAAGCTCAAGGAGACTCTTGTCGGACTTTCGGGAGTTCCAATGCTTCAGCAGGCTGACAGGTTGAATACAATATTCGAAGAGTGGAGAGGCGACTCTCCCCAGGTAGATGATGTAACTATTATCGGAGTAAGATACTAGTTGCAATCAAGCGAGGTAACTTCACCCGTAGTGGGATTAGTTATTGTAGGATTGGCTGCCTTAAAGGCAATCAAAGCCGCACCGCAGTATTCTGCTTCAACTCCCGTATCTGTTATAGCACCGGAACTGTTTTTAGTGATGATCTTACAGGTTTCACAATCACTGAGTGCTTCGCATGCATTAAATCCAAATGCAATAAAGAGGAAGAGAACAGCGGCAAAGATTTTTCTTTTCATAAGTTGATATTTCAGTTCAAAGATATTAAAGTTTTTAATTAATCAGTTGCACTCCCAGGTAGTCCTGCTGTTGCCCTCCACAAGATCCTCCATTGCCTCTATGGCTAAAAGTGAAGCACCGCAATATTCTACAGGCGATGTTTCATGATCCCAGGCTCCGCTGACATAAGTAACCTGTTTACAGGTTTTACAGTCGTTCAGAACCTCACATGAGTTAAATGCCGCTGCAATGAATAAGAGTGCTCCTGCAAAAATCATTTTTGTTTTCATCCTGATCTATTTATTTCAAATTTATGAAACTCTTTATTTTTAAGAACGTTTTTAACTTTAAAAGGTTGCTTTAAAGACAACTTTTTGATTAAACGATGCATCAAATCATTAAATTGCCAGTCATTTAACCGGAATGAAAATTACAATCTAAACAAATCGTCATGGAAGAGACAATAAGGATGAAAAAGCATGTAACAATTGTCGGTGCGATACATATCGGGTTCGGCATTATTGGCATGATCGTTGCGCTGGCAGCTTTCTTTTTGATAGATTTTGCAAAAGGTTTTATTCCGGAAGAAGAAATACCTGATGCGGTAATGAAACTGATTTCCGTCATTTTTGCAAGTCTGCCTTTACTGATCGTAGTCATTTCGACTCTCAGGGTGGCTGGTGGAATAGGTCTGCTTACACAGCAGATGTGGGCAAGATATGTTATCATAATCGTTGCAATAATCGGGATGCTTAAAATTCCGGTAGGGACACTCATTGGGGTCTATTCATTATGGGTACTGATGCAGGAAGAGACTATGAAAGTGTTCGAGAAAAAGTAATTGATGCTCCGGAACAAGATTTAAGGCTGAATTGGTTTTCAGCCTTTTTTATTTCTATTTTTGAGAAAATCAAATTCGATGGCTGACGACAACAAGATCATCTTCTCTATGTACCGGGTAGGGAAAACATACCCTCCACACCGCCAGGTATTAAAGGATATATCCCTGTCATTTTTTCTGGGGGCAAAAATCGGAATTATCGGGCTAAACGGATCAGGTAAATCAACCCTGATGAAAATAATCGCAGGCAAAGAACAGGAGTATCAGGGGGAAGTAACATTCCTTCCGGGTTATACGGTGGGGCACCTGTCCCAGGATCCGCTTCTCGATGACAGCCGCACGGTAAAGGAGATAGTTGAGGAGGGGGTACAGGAGACGATGGAAATCATAAAAGAGTATGAGAAGATAAACGCAAGCTTCGGAGAACCTGACGTATATGAAAATCCGGATAAGATGCAGCAGCTTATGGACCGCCAGGCTGTTCTGCAGGAAAAGATCGAATACCATGATGGCTGGAACATAGACCACAAACTTGAAAGGGCAATGGATGCTCTGCGTTGTCCGGAGAGCACGGCAAAGGTGAATGTGCTTTCGGGCGGAGAACGAAGGCGTGTTGCACTTTGCAGGCTTCTTCTCCAGCAGCCGGATGTACTGCTGCTTGATGAACCGACAAACCACCTCGACGCGGAATCAGTTCAATGGCTAGAAACAACATTAAAACAATATCACGGAACAGTAATTTGCATAACACACGACAGGTATTTCCTCGATAACGTTGCGGGATGGATACTTGAACTCGACAGGGGGGAGGGTATCCCATGGAAAGGCAATTATTCATCGTGGCTTGAACAGAAGGCAAAACGTCTCGAAGTTGAGGAAAAAGGCAATATCAAAAGAAAGAAGATTCTTGAGAGGGAGCTGGAGTGGGTCAGGATGTCTCCCAAAGCGCGTCATGCAAAATCGAAAGCACGCCTGGGAGCTTATGAGAACCTGCTCAATCAGGATGTCAGGCAAAAGGAGGAGAAACTCGAAATATATATTCCGAACGGACCAAGGCTTGGCGACAAGGTGATCAAAGCAAAAGGAGTGGCCAAATCTTATGACGACAAGCTTCTGTTCGAAGATCTCGATTTTAACCTTCCTCCCAATGGAATTGTAGGTGTTATCGGGGCCAATGGCGCGGGCAAAACAACACTCTTCAGAATGATCATGAAGCAGGAAGATGCAACAAAAGGCGAATTCGAAATCGGAGAAACTGTAACACTCGGTTATGTCGATCAGGCACACTCTGAGATCGACCCGGAGAAAACAGTCTATGAGGTTATCTCGGGCGGACAGCAGGATATAATGGTTGGGAACAGGCTGGTAAATGCAAGAGCTTATGTTGCAAGATTCAATTTCACAGGAGCCGATCAGGAAAAGAAATGCCGGATGCTGTCGGGCGGTGAAAGGAACCGCCTACATCTTGCCCTTACTCTTAAATCAGGTGCAAATGTCCTGTTGCTCGACGAGCCAACAAACGATATCGATGTCAATACACTCCGTGCACTGGAAGAAGGCCTTGAGAACTTCGCAGGATGTGCTGTGATAATCTCTCATGACAGATGGTTCCTCGACAGGGTCACTACTCATATGCTTGCTTTTGAGGGTAATTCAAAAGTTGTATGGTTTGAGGGCAACTATTCGGATTATGAGGAAAGCTATAAGAAACGCGTTGCAGATACAACACCGGGGAGGATAAAGTATAAGAAGCTGGCATAATGGCCAGAGGAAGGAGGGGGAGAGAGCGGGAGGTAGGGGTGGGTTTGAAGATTGCTTCGCTCCGCTCGCAATGACACAGTCTCAATTAGTATTTTTCTTAACTTAACTCCAAAATAAATCCTCAATGAAAATACAAGCTATCAAAAGAACCATTAGCATATCACTGTTATTGATTATTGCATTATTGAATGCTTTTTCCCATATCGGCACAAGGTTCCCGTCGGGGGAAAAAGTGGCTTATAAGGAAATATTGATTACTGCCAGCTGGCTCTGGAGATGATCGGATCAGAAAAAATATTTAACTTGCTTTTCTGTTAAAGTATTCACCAAAAATCTCCTAATATGAAAAAGACATTCCTTTTGCTGACAATTTTAATGATCTCTCTTTCAGGCACTGCACAATTATCGTTTCAGGATGCCGGCAATTCTTCTACAACATCGGTTTTGTACAAACCAGTTGAGCCAATTTCCACTCCTTTGGCAATCTCAAATGATGAGAAGCAGATTAATCGCGGCGACCTTATAATCAGCGGAAGCGCATCGTTTTATTCCTGGTTTAATCATTTTGAATCAGGAGCATCATCAAACAATACTTCCGGAGTTCATTTCGGTCTTAGTCCGACTTTTCTCTTCTTTCTGAGTGACGGCCTGGCTCTCGGGTCAAGAGTATCTGCAGGCTTCTCAACAACTGAAGGCAATTTCAGCTATAATATCGGACTTGGTCCTGAATTCAGATACTACTTTGATTTCGGCTTGTTTATGAAACTGGGAGCTTCATATGATTTCAATCATAGTGAATCGTATTCCTATAATACAATTGAAATTGAGCCGGCTATAGGGTATGCTATTTTTCTTAATCCCCATGTTGCCCTGGAACCGGGATTTTTCTATAACCTGAGCCTGAGCAATTACGATTATTCTACATCAACATCCAAATATCTGAACCATAACATTGGAATTCAGGTAGGGATCAGCATTTTTCTATAGTCACAGAATTTTTTGCTGAGAAACCAACTGTCAATAAAGATCAAATGTCAGTCAGATTAAGATTCATCTTTCTTTTATTTTGTATTTCAGGGTTCCTAAATGTTATGGCACAACCGGTTGAAACAGTTGTCCAGGCCGGCCATTATGCAGCAGTAACTTCAGTATGCTATAGTACCGATGGGAAACTTATTGCGACAGGAAGCGAAGACAAAACCATAATTCTCTGGCGCAGTTCTGACGGCAGACAGATCCGTTCATTCAGGGGAAGTGCGTCGGGAATATCACATCTGGAATTCAACAGGCAGGCAACTGCCATCCTCTCCTTAAGCAAGGACGGAACATGGATCACCTGGGATGTTGCGACGGGAAAGTTGAAAAACAGGCTGAAACCGGATGTAGACAGATTTACATTTGCATCGTTTAGTCCCGATGGTTCACAGATAGTAACCGGCACCAGGAAGTCGGGGATCTCAGTGTGGAATGCAGAGACCAGTACAAAAATCCTTGATTTTAAGCCGGTTCCGAAGGATCTCTATGGCGACAAAGGCTTTGAATACCCGGAAGCTGGAACCGTTTCTTTCAGCAATGACGGACAGTTTGTTGTTGCCGGGACCGGCGATAACACGGCAATTCTTTTTGATGCAAAAACCGGGCAGGAGATCCGGAAATACAAAAAGACAAATTCGACATGTACCTCATGTATAGCTGAAGCGGCAATTACTCTGGACAATAAATATGTTCTTCTCGCTCGGTCAGATTCCATCAGGATGTTCGATAGACTGACCGGGACAGTGATCCGCGAATTCTATGGCCAGGGAGGATCTCCGGAGAATCTTCAGGTAAGCCCTGACAATAGGTATGTTTCTGCCATTGAATATGGTGTAGCAGAAGTCTGGGACCTTAAAACAGGAAAGCTTATCATAAAGGCCGGCGATTATTCACAAAATAAGGTGCTGGCAGCTGCAATAAATCCTGACAGCAGGCAGATCATTACGGGAAGTGAGAAACGCATTTCTGAGATCTGGAACACCGGCTCAGGGAAGAAAGCAATGACATTGATGGGGTACCTTAACCAGGTCGATGAAAGGATATTGACCCACTCTTATATGTACTGGGCCGCCCTTGTAAACGAAGCTAAATTAAGCCCCGACGGGAAATATATTGCAGTAGGCCGCACTTGCAACCGGCGGACTCGACGGAAAAGCTATCGTATGGGAAGTCGAAACAGGTAAGCCGGTCAGGACTATTAGCTTTCCGGACAGGAATAATGCTATTTTTTCACTTGACATCAGCACAGATAATAAGCTGCTTGCAACGGCCGACTGGGGCGGATATGTAATAATATGGGACATTGAAACCGGCGAAAGCCTGCAGGCATTTGCTCCGCATGACCGTACTGCAGTTTACCAGGTTAAATTCTCTCCGAGCGGTAGCGGTGTATATATTATTTCAGCCGGTCTCGACAGGAAGCTGTCAATGACTGAAATAGACACCGGCAGGGAGGTACGGGTTTTCACTGGTCACACTGAGCTTGTGAGCTCAATAAATCTGAGTCCTTCAGGCGACAGGATCATAACTGCAGGTTGGGATGGCGCTATCAGAATATGGGATTTTCTTTCGGGCATCCAGCTCCTGAAGATCAGAGCTCATCAGGGAGGTGTATATTCTGCAAAATATGATCCTTCAGGCAAGTTTATTGTTTCCGGCGGAGATGATTTCCTTATCAAAGAGTGGGATGCTTCCACAGGAGCATTGGTTTGTGAGCTGTCAGGACATCAGGGTGGAGTGGGAGATGTGAATATAACAAAAGACCTGAAACACATTATTTCAGGAAGCCGCGACGGCTCTGTAAGAATATGGAATTTGCCGGAAAGAAGAGAACTGGTTTCTATGGTGTTTCTGAATGAAAACGACTGGTTTATAAAAGATCCGGGCGGATATTTCGATGCTTCGGAGGGTGCCTTTAAATCAATTTCGTTCGTAAAAGGAACAGAGCTTTATTCTATCGATCAGTTTTTCAATGAATTTTACCGACCCGGATTATATAATGAAGCTTTTTCTGAAAAAAGTTCCATGCTGAGGCAGAATGTAAATCAGGCACTGGAAAAATCTCCTCCTCCCTCCGTGGAGCTTGTACTTCCTGAAAACGGTTCAGTCAGCGAAAATCCCGGAATAACATGTATGGTGAAAGTCACTAATAACGGCGGGGGTGTAAAGGAGCTCAGGGTGATGCATAACGGGAAGCGCCAGATTGTTGATGCATCTGATCTTTCTCGGATGACAAAAGCCGGTCAGAATGTGATGAAGACTTTTGAACTCGGGCTTATCCCGGGCGAAAATGAAATAACCGTTTCTGCTTTCAGCAATGGCGATATTGAATCTGCTCCTCAATCTATTAAAATCAATTACGGGGGACTGCAGAAAACATCTGACTGCTGGCTTCTGAGTGTAGGGATAAACAGCTATGAGAATGAGAACCTGAACCTGACATATGCCCGTCCTGATGCACAGGCTTTTGCATCATACATGAACCTGAAAGGCACAGGTCTTTTCAATAAAATACACTCATACGCTCTGCTTGACAGGAGCGCCACAAAAGAAAAAATACTATCGGCAATTGATGAGATATCAAAGTCGATGAAAAAGGAGGATGTTTTTATATTCTTTTATGCCGGACATGGAAGCACTGAAGAGAATACATTTTATTTCATCACTTCTGAAATCACCGGGTTATATCAGCAGGATAAACTTGCCGGGGCATTAAAAGTGGATGAACTTCAGGAAAAGTTCAAAATATTACCTGCGCTGAAACAGGTTATATTCATCGATGCATGCCATTCAGGAGGCTCGGTTGATGTGCTGGCAATGAGAGGCGCCACAGAGGAAAAGGCGCTGGCTCAGCTTTCACGAAGCTCAGGAGTTCATGTGATGGCTTCATCGGAAAGCGACCAGCAGTCGGCAGAAGTCAAAAGTCTTGGCCACGGTGTTTTTACCTACGTTTTACTGGAGGCTCTTAAGGGCAAGGCAGACGGTGCTCCGGCAGATTCCAAGATTACGGTCTATGAATTAAAATCATATGTCGACGACCAGGTGCCGGAAGTATCCTATAACCTGATAAGACACAAGCAATTTCCAAGTACCTTTTCTATAGGGCACGATTTCCCTCTTGTGCTGGATTAAAAATAATTATGCCGGATTGAATTCCTTTTCCCAGCGTGCAATAACAGCTGTTGCCAGGCAATTACCGAGGACGTTCACTGATGTTCTGGCCATATCCATTAGCTCGTCAATTCCAAGAATAATATAGATAGGCCATGTGGGCAGGCCGAAGCTCGCTGCAGTGCCCAGAAGGATGACCATAGATGCTCTTGGCACTCCCGCCACACCCTTGCTTGTAAGCATTAAAGTGAAAACGATCAGCAGCTGTTTTTCAAAAGGCAGGTGGATGCCGCTTATCTGTGCAACAAAAATTGTGGCGAGAGAAAGATATAAAGTTGTGCCATCGAGGTTAAAGCTGTATCCTGTGGGCATCACAAATGCGACTATTTTTCTTGGAACCCCGAATTCCTCCATGCGTTCCATTGCTATCGGGAGCGCCGATTCAGAACTGGTGGTTGCAAAAGCAATGGTAACAGGCTCTGCCACTTTATTCAAAAACTTTTTAACGGGTATCCTGAAGATCCATGCAACCGGTAGTAAAACCACAAGAAGAAAAACTATCAGCGAAACATATAAGGTGGCCAATAGCTTGAACAGGTTGACCAGGATGTCGAGTCCCATATGTCCGATACTGTATGCTATAGCTGCAAATACTGCAAAAGGGGCAAAATACATGATGATCTGAGTGAACTTGAACATGGTCTCGGCAAGCGCTTCAGTAAACCTGACCATGGGGCTGCGGTATTTATCTTTTATCAGAGCTACGGCAATGCCGAAAATAATGCTGAACACAACTATCTGCAAAACCTGTCCTTCATAAATAGCTCTTGCTATATTTTCAGGAAAAATATGAAGTATCAGGTCGGATCCGGACACGGGAGTTACCTGGGCTATCTCTGACTGGTTGACGACATCAGGTACCACGACACCCACTCCGGCCTTACTGATGTTTATAGCGAAGAGACCTATGAATAAAGCTATTGTGGAGACTATTTCGAAATAAACAAGTGATTTCCATCCCATTCGTCCTACCTGCTTAAGGTTTGAATGACCTGCAATGCCGACTACCAGTGTTGCAAAGAGCAGCGGTGCGATTATAGTTTTTATCAGACGAAGAAATATCTTGCTGATGATCTGCATCTTAACTCCAATCTGAGGGAAATCGTAACCAAATTCTGCTCCAACGATCATGCTGATAAGTATCCAGGTTGTCAGAGACTTTTTATAATAAGCATATATAACTACGATTGCAATAAAGATCCACCGGAAAGCCATCAGAAAAGGCTTTCCCACAGAAAATAATTCATAATGATCAAGTACTGTAAGAAGTGAGGCTATGAACAATGAAGCAAGCAAAGAAATAAGAACCCATACGGGCACTTTTACCTTTGCTTTGATTTTTCCGTTTTCCTGATTTGTTTCGGCAGGTTCAGGCATAAAGTTTCTTACTTGTACTGCAAACATAATGAAATGAAATGGAAACAGGAATTTCAGCCATGCCGGCAAACAAAAATATTTGACACAAGCAAGTATTAGTGTAACTTTGATCGGAGACGACTTTAAATGCTCATCCCGGCAAAAAACAAGTTTATGAAAAAGGCACTATTTCTCCTGATCCTTTCCTTTTCGGTTGTTTCATGCAGCAAAAATGATTATCCCGATCTGGATTTTAAACAGGAAATGCGTGATTTTGTAACTGAGATCAGCGACTATTCCAGGCTGAGCGATCCTGCCTTTATAGTAATCCCTCAAAACGGCATTGAACTGGTCACGATCAACGGAGAAGAAAACGGATCCCTGTCAGAGAGTTATCTGGCTGCCATTAATGGCCACGGACAGGAAGATCTGTTTTATGGTTATAATGATGACGACCGCGCAACTCCATCAGATGAGAACAGTTACATGAGGACATTTTTAAATATGTCAAAGAATGCCGGGAAAACAATTCTGGTGACGGACTACTGTTATACACAATCAAAAATGTCAGATTCATATAACCGGAATAATTCCTATGGTTATATTTCTTTTGCAGCAAACCACAGAGAGTTGGACAATATACCTGCATTTCCCAGTCCGATTTACGGAGAAAATAATTCCGTGATCAATTCCCTTTCGCAGGTAAAGAACTTTTTATACCTGATCAATCCTGAAAATTTCAGTTCAAAAACTGATTTTATTAATGCAGTAACATCGACAAACTATGATCTGCTGATAATGGATCTGTTTTTTGATGAAACCACGGAATTCACTTCAGGGGAAATCACCCGGTTGAAAGACAAGGCAAACGGAGGTAAAAGGCTGGTGATATCTTATATGTCAATCGGGGAAGCCGAAAATTACAGATATTACTGGCAATCAGGCTGGGAATCCGGGGATCCTTTCTGGCTTGATGATGAAAATCGTGCATGGAAAGGAAATTACAAGGTAAGGTATTGGGAACCGGAATGGAAAAAGATCATTTTCGGAAATGGCGATTCCTACACAAAAAAAATTATAAATGCCGGCTTTGATGGTGCCTACCTGGATATTATTGAAGCATTTGAATATTTTGAATGATCCTGAGACTGATCAACCATTTATTTTACAAATGCCCGGAATAATTGGTCATGTCATGACCTATTGAGACAATTAAAACCGAACGACCGGACATACAACAAATTTGGCAGCCATGGCATATCCGTGTTGAAACCAACCAAATAGATACTGTAAAATGGGGGAACAATCCCATTTCGGTTTTTTGCGGTTTGTAAACCCGGAAAAAAACCATATTTTTGCCCCTCCAATGGTCCTATAGTTCAATGGATAGAACGAAGGTTTCCTAAAAACTCACTCTGACACTCACTCTTAAAAGGAGGGGGCGAGTGGGAGAAATAAAAAACCTGAAGCAAGATTTTCGTAGAACATCAAATTATTGTAGCAGAACGAATCCATAAAGAAAAATGATGGTCGTAGACCATCGAATAAATATCTGACAATCTATTAGTTATTCGATCCTCTACGAGGATCTTAATGTGTTTTTTGAATTATATTTCTACAATAATTTGATGATCTCCGATCATCTGAAAAATTCAGATACAGTTGGCTAAAGTCAACGGAGAAGAGAGCAACCCGAACACCTGGTTACCTGGTTAATAAATTATTCATCTAATGTCTTTGCCAGTAGAGCTTCAATTTTGTCAACTTTTTCTTGGAGGGACTGAAGGTGGGATTTGTAGGATTCAATTTGAGCCTGTTGTTCTTGAATGGCATTCTGCTGCTCTTTTATAACCTCAAGTGAATAAACACTTATAAGATCATATCTTAAAGAAACTAATTTACCGCCATCATAAACAAGTAAATTCTGAAGTCCCTCTTGCTCAAATTCTTCAGCAATATATCCAATTCCACGGACACCAGTCGATTTGTCCGTAAAAGAGACAGGATTAGCTTTCAATATTTTATCAAAGTTGTCGGTAAGCGTTTCAATATCTTTCTTGGAGTCTTTTAATGAAGTGAGATAATAGACATCATTACCATTTATTATTAGAGTACTCCCTGTCGCAGAACCTGCTAGTCCAGCAATCGCAAATTTTGTCGTAGGATTAGTGCCAATACCCACCTTGCCATTAAACCTCAAAAGATTACTGGCAAAATCACCCCAGATAAGGGGGTTAGAAGTATTAGAATTATCAATATATAGTTTGTCTGAACCTGTTTCCCATTCGCCAGAATGAGCTCCGATAAAAACATTTCCAGATTGGTTTGTAATTTCATTCCCTGCCGAAAATCCGATAATTACATTTTCATTATTCAAGGTATCTGCGGGTGTGCTAGAATAATTACCAAGTCCTGCATAACCCCCGATTATAACATTTTTTATTCCACCTTTAAGATAACCTCCTGCCATAGTACCCAAAAAGACATTATCATCACCCGTTTTACAATGTCCTCCAGTCATACTACCTAAAAACACATTACGCCATCCTCTTATTAAATTGTAACCGGCTTCATATCCTATTCCAACATTACCAACTCCTTTTTCATTAGATAAGCCTGCCATATTTCCAATAAAAACATTTATAACGCCTGTTTTGCAATTCACTCCCGCACGAGTACCTAAATAAATATTGTCTTTGCCACTAGTATTTCCGTTACCCGCATACTCTCCTATAAAAATATTTCTAGATCCATTTAGGTTTTTTGCTCCGCTTTGATTTCCTATAAGAACATTAGAGTTCCCAGTTGTATTAAGGCCTCCAGATTCAGTTCCTATAAAAACATTCGCCGTTCCCTGTGTATTTGAAAATCCTGCCCTATATCCCATAAAAGAATTATTTGATCCGGTTGTTGTTGCTTTCCCAGCTTGATATCCAATAAATGAATTATAATCTGTGTTGTTGGAATATCCTGATTGAAATCCCATAAAAGTGTTATAATTTCCCGTTATATTATTTATTCCAGCTTCATTCCCAATAAATACATTATATGAAGCACTTTCATTTGACATACCTGAATGATAACCCAGGAACACGTTTTTCTGACCTGTTGTATTGTTTATGCCTGTTTCATAACCAACAAAAGAATTATGTATCCCTGTTGTGGTTTTTATCCCACTCTTTTGACCAATAAAATAATTCTGAGGTGTAAGTGAGGTAAATGGCGTTACTGTCTGAATCCCTTTTGTAATATCAAACCCCCCCACAGCAAATCCTCCCTTTACTGCTTTTGCTGGATTATTATTTACATAAACCCTTGTACTGTCTCGTGTCACACGAAGATATTCTTCCTGAGGTGCCTTAGTCATATCATATCCCCCCACAGCAAATCCTCCTTTAATCTTTTTTGATGATGGGTCACTATCGATATATATCCTCACGCTGTCAGCATTTACATCAAGATAATCCTGAACAGTTCCCTTGGTCAGATCATAGCCTCCGATAGCAAAGCCTCCCTTTAATTTCTTAGTTAATGGATTCGTATCAAGATAAATCCTCACGCTGTCTTTTCCAACAAACAGATACTTTGTTGATTCTGCTTTATCTGTACCGAACCCTCCGACTGCAAAACCTCCCTTTACTGCCTTGGCACCATCACTCACATATACTCTTACTCCTTCATTGTAAACAGCAAAAACTGTTTGTCCATCTTTGTTTTTCACTTCAAAGAGAGCCTCCTCAAGACCTGATGTTTCACCTTTTACCGATAATTTCTTTACAGTACCTACAAGATCTTCTGCAACCATTGCATACGGCACCGACCATAGTCGGGATACACCAAGTGTTTTCCATCCGCTATAGTCTATTTCAATCTTCAGGAACTTTGGTGAAACACCCCAATCAATTGCACTGAATGCAGCAACAGTTGATAGTGACTGTCTTGCACCCTTGCCAATAACAAGATTGATTACACCCTGGTCAGTGGTTATCACTGACGAATGTAGCTCCTGCCAGAATATAGTACCACCTAGCGAATCAGATTGAATGGTCATCCTGATCGGAAGTGCCTGATTTATTATTGGCAAACCTGAGGCATTTCTGGCGACTGCCTGATAGTTGAATCCCTGCGGGATTTGGGCCTGTAAAGAAACAAGACAAAAGAAACAAGAAACAAGAAAGAGAAGGGAGAGTTTTGTTTTCATGGGAAGAAAGGCTTAACGGCTCAGAGGCGCAGCGGCGCAAAGGCCTTTACACCAGGAACCTGTGGTTTAACGATAAATCGAAAACAAACAACCAGTAACAAGTAACCAGCAACTTATTTCTGTGTAAGCAATTTATGACAAAAGAGGAGGCAAGTCAAATTTTTTTGACTAACGTTGGGATTCTGGTGTAAGCCTACCATAAAATGATTTGTTTTATTTGAAAAGATTGCTTCGTCACACGCTTCGCGTGATCCTCGCAATGACAGGACATATCAGATAGTTACTGCCCCAGCGTCCACCGGATCCTTATCAGGACAAGGTCATTGCGAGGAGTCGCGCCTGCGGCGTGACGACGAAGCAATCCTCCTGACTAACCACCAGTTATCTGCCGTCTCCCTTCTCCAGCATCCTCTTTATCTGTTCAACCTCTTCCTGAAGTGATTGAAGCTGAAATTTGAGATCGTCATTTTCGGATTTGAAGGATTCGATCTGTTCCTTCATTACCTTGTTTTCTTTCGATAATTCCTTAATTGCTATGAGTGCAACACCAGAAGGATCGACAGTAGATATTGATGTGTCATTATTGCCAAGACCAAACAGTGAATAGAAATCCTGTGCAACGGGACCAATATGTTTGATGTCAGGCTTATCAGTTATGTAATTCCATTTTGTTACAGGTAATTTATCAATTAATGTCAGAATTTCTGTAGCATCAATAGGTTCAAAATTCTCTTTAAGATTTTTATCTGACGCATTAGTCCATGTTGCACCATCAGAATAAGCGCCACCTGAAAGATGGATTAAATGAGTGGGATTTATCTGTACACCTAATTTTCCATTAAACTTAAGTAAATTATTATTAAAATCTCCCCAGATTAATGGATCGTGTACGGAACGATTATCAATGTATAATAGGTCGTCACCTGTTTCAGCATAGCCAGCTCTTGCACCTATAAAAACATTTCCAGTGCCCGTAGCTTTGTACCCAGCTGCTGTACCTATATAGGTGTTATATTCTCCAACAATATTATTATAACCCGCACCCCAACCCAAAAATAAATTTCCTGCTCCTTCTGCGTTATTATAACCAGAACTATTTCCAATAAAAACATTATAACTACCTTTATTTTTATAGCCGGTAAATTGACCAAGACAGGTGTTGTTATCTCCCCATTGCCAATTTCCTAATACTGGAAAATCTATACTGGGATCATAACGATAACAAGGAGTGCTACAATGATATGTTCCACTATTACCACCTGCTGATCTCCCAATATATATATTTTCATTGCCATTGGTATTTGCATATCCGGCATTATCACCAATATAAACGTTATATGAACCCTCAGTTGTTGATATTCCAGCATTGGTACCCAGAAATACATTACTGCTTCCTGTATGAATATTAAACCCACTATTTGAGCCCATTGCTACATTATTCGTCCCCGAGATTCCTTCAGGACTTTTACCGTAGCCTGCCTTATACCCATAAAATGAGTTATAGGATCCGGTTGAATTAGTCTGGCCTGACATATAACCAACAAAAGTATTGTATGAACCCTGATCGCCTGTTGGCGGCATGTAATTAGTCCAGTGTCCTGCATCATTCCCAATCATTATATTATAACTCGATTGATTTACATAGTATCCGGACTGATAACCTATTAATAAGTTGTTTGATCCAGTAGTATTGGAACTGCCAGCTGAGTTTCCTATGAATACATTGGATGAGCCATTCTGGTTTGAATAACCTGAATGATAGCCAAGAAAAACATTGTAAATACCTGTTAAATTATTATAACCGGAATTGTATCCAATAAATGAATTATAGAGTCCCACGCTCTGGTTATGATAGCCAGCCTGATAACCCAGGAAAGTATTATATTGCCCGTTGGAGGAACCCTGGGGTGTTATATACATAAAATCCTGGTTAATAGGACCTTTCTTTGTCATATCATATCCGCCTACTGCAAATCCGCTCTTGACTGCCTTTGCCTCCGAATTGTCTATACTGAAGCGGATGCTGTCAGGTGAGATGATCATAAAATCGACTGTCTTACCAGATTTGGTGGCATCATAACCACCGACAGCAAAACCTCCCTTTAGTGCTTTGCTTGATGTATGATCGACCAGTATTCTTACTCCATTGTTGTATACGGCAAGAACAGGGATGCCATATTTGTTTTTAACTTCAAAAAGCGGGATGTTATCGTCCCAGGATGAAGATGGTTGGATAATCATTTTGCTGGTGGAGCCTGCTGTCCCTATTCCGACATTATTGTCAACAGTCAGATCACCTTGTATTCTGGTCAAGCCAGCCACATGTAGCATTGCTGTTGGATTTGTGGTCCCAATTCCAACAATTCCGGCAGAAGGTTGCAAAATGAGTTTATTTGCTAAACCGCCATAGGGATAGTTGCCTATAAGCTGACCATCAAGTAATGTCTGTATACCTAAAGTGTTGTCTGCAATGTAATACGAATACAATCTATCTCCAGATGAAGAGTTGCCAATCAGAGCGCTTCCATTGACTTCAAAAACTGCTTTAGGTGCTGATGTACTAATCCCAACATTTCCATCTGATCCAATATGTATTCTTTGTGTCGAATTGGTATAAAAATCTATCGGCCCCAACATTCCGGACCATATCTCCAAAGCACCATTGCCCCTTTGTTCAAGTCTTGAGATCGCATCCGGTCCGGAATTGTACCGGATGAGCCTCAGACCAAAATCACTATTTACATCATCTCCATGAAAATCGATGTAAGCATTACGATTACCCGAAGCTTCCTGATTAATTTCAATCTTGTCGCCTCCTGTAAATATTGAACCACGAACAGTCAATCCTCCATTTATATCTAATTTATTCAAAGGTATTGTTGTTCCAATCCCAACATTACCAGTTGGTCTGTAAATATTTGTTCCGTTAGTCAGCCACTGCTCTGAATTCTTTGCCTGCAATGCATAAGGCACAGAATAGACCTGCGATGTCCCCATATCTTTCCAGGAGCCTGAATAATAAATTTCGGTTTTAAGATATTTTGGAGAGACGCTCCAGTCGATCAGGTCAAATGTTGCAACTGAACTTTCAGTCTGCCTGGTACCTGTACCGACAACAAGGGTGAAGAGTCCGAAACTGTTTGTCGTCACTGTAGAGTGCAGTTCTTTCCAGAATATTGTCCCTCCTGTCTGAAGTGATTGGACATAAAACATTACCTGCAACGGAGTATTCGGTAGAACAGCACCTGTACCGTCGCGAGCGATGGCCTGGTAGTTGAAGCCCTGCGGGACCTGGGCCTGTAAAGAAACAAGACAAAAGAAACAAGAAACAAGAAATGTGAGGGAGAGCTTTGTTTTCATAACGAATGGTTTAAAGGCACAATGGCGCAAGGGCGCAAAGGCAGTTAAACTTACTGGTTGATTGTATAAAGGCTAAAGGGCCAGTATAAAGATCAGGAATACGCTGACCTGAATTTTTCGAATATATCAGCGAAATAGTTGAAAACTAACAATATAGGAAGCAAGTTATGACAAAAGAGAAAACAAGTCAAGTTTTTTTGACAAACATAAGGCATCAGGCCTCCTTCGTCAAGACTTCGGAGGCTAATAGCGACGGGCCACCTTCGTCAAGACTACAGTGGCTAAAAGCGTCAGGCGTCAGGTGATATAGTCTTATTTTTTTCCATCTCTCTACCCCTCCCCCTCCAACAAGAAGCCACTGTCATTGCGAGGAGTCACGCCTGGGGCGTGACGACGAAGCAATCTCCTTAATTAACCAGAATTCATCTTTTGTCTGTTTTTGACAGCATTGTCTTTATCTGTTCAACCTCTTCCTGAAGTGTCTGAAGCTGAGATTTTAGGTTTTCGTTTTCTAATTTGTAGGATTCGATTTGTTGTTGCTGTTCCTGAATGGCATTGACAAGTACAGGAATTATCTTATTATAGTTAATGCCCCAAAGTTCATTTGAATCATCCGGCGGTACGTCCACTACTTCCGGAATAACTTTATAAACATCCTGAGCAACAAGGCCAATTGATTTTTTAGCAGCATCATTCGGCCAGCTTGACTGATCAATAGAACTATGATGTATGTATTGTTTTGGATTTAATTCCATCACCTCGGCAAGGCCATAGATAAGCGGAACCTGGTTTTCCTTGAGACGGCTGTCTGAATAAGTCGTCCAAGCATATGCTCTTCCAGATCCAACACCGACGTCAATTGAATTGTTCGGTAATTCCAATGCATAGGTTGGTGACTCAACAGTTTGAAGACCAATTCGCCCATTTTTTAGAATCGTTATTGCATTGGATTTTATATCAGTTGAAGTACCATTGCCAATTACAAATAATCTGTCTGATGCGACCCAACTGGTAGTTGAAGATGGGGTATAATTTGTATTAAAACTACCTAAAGCAGTTTCATAACAGGAATATGAAGTCACACTACTTCCAATAGCAATTGATCCTTTACCGTTGGAAACAGTTTCTTCTCCCATTGCAGTTGAGGCTTGTCCATTTGCTGTAACTAAAAAGCCAGTTGCAGTTGAATAATATCCAACGGCTTTTGTATTATATCCAATTGCTGTTGAGGAATAACCGCTTGCAATTGTCTGACAACCCATTGCTGTTGATGCAAAACCATTTGCGGCAGAATAAACTCCCATTGCGGTGGCATTGTTTGCCCCTGTCGAAGTGAATTTACCCATTGCAGTAGAAGTAGATCCTGCAGCATTTGTCCCAATTCCCAATGCAGTAGAACCATATCCACCAGCGTTTGCACCAATTCCAAAAGCCATGCAACTGCCACCGCTTGCCTGTGCTCCAGCTCCAAAGGCAAATGAATAGTCTCCAGAAGCAGAATTGTTTAGTCCGATTGAAAAAGCGCCAAATCCTGTTGAAATGGAACCTTGTCCAATTGCGAAGGAATAATTACCTTTTGCATTAGGTGGATCAGTAGGGTTACCCAATTCATCAATTCCAGCACTGCCCAATGCGAAACTTCTATAACCATCCGCCCTTGCTTCACGTCCAAAGGAATAACTCTCAGTATTCATCGCTTTTGCCCACTGGCCAAAAGCAAATGAGTTTTCTTTCTTTGCAATTGATTGATAACCAATAGAGGTAGAATAGTTACCCTCCGCGGTAGCCTGGTAACCAAGAGCCTGTGAAAAAGCGCCTTTTGATTTAGATTCATACCCACTTGCAAATGAGTTTTCTCCAACACTGTCTTTGTTTTCGACGAGAACCTTCCCAGTCAGAAATGCATTTTTCAGCGGAAACCAAAGAATTCTGTTTTGAGACGGATTAATAATACCACTGGCATCTGTATTCACATTCATGTAATTTGTATTGGTGCCTTTAGTCATATCATATCCTCCCACTGCAAATCCTCCCTTTACTTTTTTGGTAGCAGGATTGGAATCAATATATATTCGCACACTGTCTGAGTTAACATCAAGATAGTCCTGAACTGTTCCTTTTGTAAGGTCATAACCCCCAACTGCAAATCCTCCTTTAAGTTTCTTTGTCAATGGATTTGTGTCGAGATAAACTCTTACACTGTCTTTGCCCACAAAAAAATATTTTGTTGATTCAGCTTTATTTATTCCAAAGCCGCCTACGGCAAATCCTCCCTTGACAGCCTTTGCACCGTCGCTAACATATACCCTCACTCCTTCATTATAAACAGCAAATACCGTCTGACCATCCTTGTTCTTAACTTCAAACAGGGCCTCTTCAAGTCCCGATGTTGTTCCTTTTACAGCCAGCTTGTCGACTGTACCAGCAAGATCACCGGAGGTCATGGCATAGGGAACTGACATGAGCTGTGATGTCCCCATGTCTTTCCATGAACCGGAATAATATATTTCAGTTTTCAGGTATTTAGGAGTGATACTCCAGTCAATAAGGCTAAAGGTCGCTACAGTACTTTCAGTCTGCCTGGTACCTGTACCAACAACAAGGGTGAAGAGTCCGAAACTGTTTGTCATCACTGTAGAGTGCAGTTCTTTCCAGAATATTGTTCCTCCTGTCTGAAGTGATTGGACATAAAACATTACCTGCAACGGAGTATTAGGCAGAACGGCGCCGCCTCCATCCCGGGCGATGGCCTGGTAGTTGAATCCCTGCGGGATTTGGCTCAGGGCAAGGGGCGCAGAGCTCAGGGCAAGAATTAATAAAAGAAATGAGAATTTTGTTTTCATAACGAATGGTTTAAAGGCACAATGGCGCAAGGGTGCAAAGGCAGTTAAACTTACTGGTTGATTGTATAAAGGCTAAAGCGCCAGTATAAAGATCAGAAATACGCTGACCTGAATCTTTCGAATATATCAGCGAAATAGTTGAAAACTAACAATATAGGAAGCAAGTTATGACAAAAGAAAAGGCAAGTCAAGTTTTTTTTAACGGTTCAACAACGCAATGTAACAATCAGACATTGCGAAAAAATAAATAATTCTGGGTCTTCAGAATAAACCGGGGTATTGGATAGAGGACACTCTTGGCAAACCATTTTGTCCCGCCCCAGAGACTTAAATATTTGTAATGAAGGCTCATTGGAATAATAGCTTCTTTCAGCCCTGCTTCAGCAGCCATTGTCAGGAGCGCTTTACGAGTAAAGAAATTTATGTGTTCCATGGGAGCAACCGGATTAAGGGAATATTTGGTTCCCCTGGGTGCTTCCCAATCCATTTTTTTCAACCTCTTTTTAATATTGTTTGCCGTCGGAACGCTGATTTTGATTATCCCGTCAGCTTTTAAACCGGATTTAAGATGGCGCAATGTTTTTAAAGGTTCCGGTACATGCTCAAGAACCTGCTCTGTATTGATAAAATCGAATTTATGTTCCGGAATTTCATCCCATGAAATGACTTTTATCCCATTGGCCCTGGCGTTTTCAATACGTTCTGCCGATACCTCTGATCCATACGCGTCACATCCAAAAGCTTTGGCCATAAGGGCCCATCCGCCCCAGCCCATACCGAAATCAAATAAGCTCAAAGTAGCTGCAGGTTTGTTAAAATATGATATGATCCTCATTATTTCCTGGGCATAATAATAGTGGAATCCGGTTCCCTGCTCTTTATAATTGCGATGTGTGATTCCCGAATCGATCCATTTTTCGTAGAGCCGCTCCATCAGGGAGTCATTCGGAATCTCCCTCTGAAAAACCATGCTGCAATTCTGACATTCACAGAGGATATAGCTTGCCCCTTCAAGATATTCAAACTCGACAATTCCCTTTGGCAGGTAGAAATTGTATAAATATTTCCTCAGTGGATCTTCATCGTAAGGACTTTGATACTTTGTTATAAACTGATCTGAAGAGCATCCCGGACATTCATTCCGTGTTTCAAACAATTGATTTATAGATTTCCCCATATTATAATAGCGGATAATGTCCTTTTATTACATTGGTGGGGCCATAGATTTGAAAGCCTGGTATACCAGGAATACCGGCCATACTATAGCTTTAAGGAATCCCAGTACCCCCATCCAGAAACCGGTAGCTGTTGAGATGAAGTAAATTGCGGCCCCTATTAGCCCAAGGCCGTAGACTGCTCCTGATGCGGCCGGTGCATTTTTTTGAATCTGTTCTTTCATGATTGGTTGGGTTTAAATTATAATATTAAAAGCGTATCAAATTTACGATTTGTCTGTACAAAATCAATTTAATTTCAGGGACATTAAGTGGATTACAGGAAATATTATCTTTGTTTATTGAGAAATAGAAATTCACGCTGATAATTTTAGTGCTAATTACCGAGTTTTCTTATGCTAAGAAACCGTAAAAATATACGGTTAAAGAATTTTGATTATAGAAGCAGTTACCGCCATTTCATAACGATCTGCACCCTAAGGAGAGAGAAATATTTTGGGGGATTGACAAATGAAGGTTTGATTCTTTCTGAAATTGGTCAAACAGCACATAGATTCTGGCTAGAAATTCCTGTTCATTATTCGCATGTTATTCTGGATGGGTTTGTCATAATGCCCAATCATATTCATGGTATAATTAAATTGGATTATTCCAAAACGCATTCAACAGGGACATGTCATGGCATGTCCCAATTGAAACCAGATAACCGTATATACAACAAATTTGGCAGACCATTATCTGGGTCTGTTTCCATGATCATCAATCAATATAAATCATCAGTAAAACGATGGTGCAATAAAAATGGATTCGAATCATTTGCATGGCAGCCAAGGTTTTATGTTCACATTATTAATAACCGGTGGGAATTATACAGAATACTGGTTTATATTAAATCCGATCCGAAACGGTCGTTTCATATACATAAATAAAGGACATGCCATGGCATGTCCCAATTAATAAAAAATTCCCTGATAATCAGGGGGTATTTGTAGTCCCACCAGGAATCGAACCTGGATTTAAGGTTTAGGAAACCTCCGTTCTATCCATTGAACTATAGGACCAATTGTGGGGCAAAAGTATGTTTTTTTTTTGATATATGAAATCCGAATCTTTCAATGAAACCATGAAGAAAACACCTGGCAGGTTATAAGCAGAATTATCTTGCAGGCCTTCTTCTTTCAGGGGTGAACATGCTTAAATCCAACTCCTTAAGCCAATGCAGCTCCATTCTTCCATCGCTCTTTCTTCTCTTTACTCACTCTCACACTCACTCTTTTTCAACTTTCAGCGGGAGCGAGCACTTATCAATAGTGAGGGTTGCGATTTATGTTGTATACCTACAGCCCATGTATTCTGCAATACAACATAAAGAGAGCAACCCGAACACCT
>JALONV010000075.1 GCA_025454755.1 Bacteroidales bacterium
CTTTCCTGTTCCATCGAATCACGATATCTGATAGTAACAGTGTTGTCTTCAATTGTCTGATGATCAATGGTTATGCAATATGGAGTACCGATGGCATCCTGTCTCCTGTAACGACGTCCGATTGAGTCCTTGTCATCATACTGGCAGTTAAATTCAAATTTAAGTTCTTTCATTATGTTTTCTGCGATCCCGGGCAATCCGTCTTTTTTAACAAGCGGCATAACGGCAAGCTTTACAGGAGCAAGTACAGATGGCAGTCTCATGACAACTCTTGTGTCAGTGGTACCATCTTCTTTCTTTAGTTCTTCTTCATGGTATGCAGCAGAGATCACCTGAAGGAACATCCTGTCCACTCCGATAGATGTCTCAATGACAAAAGGAACATATGATTCTCCTTTCTCAGGATCAAAATACTGCATCTTCTTGCCGCTGTACTGCTGATGCTGCTTCAGGTCAAAATCGGTCCTTGAATGGATTCCTTCAACCTCTTTGAAACCAAATGGGAATTTAAATTCAATGTCGGTTGCAGCATTTGCATAATGTGCAAGCTTGGTGTGATCATGAAAACGATAGTTCTCTGCTCCGAATCCAAGGGCCTGATGCCATTTCATCCTTACCTCTTTCCAGTGTCGGTACCAGTCGAGCTCGCTTCCCGGTACCACGAAGAACTGCATTTCCATTTGTTCGAACTCCCTCATTCTGAAAATGAATTGCCGCGCTACGATCTCATTGCGAAATGCTTTGCCTATCTGCGCAATGCCGAACGGGATCTTCATCCTGCCTGTCTTCTGAACGTTGAGAAAATTTACAAATATACCCTGGGCTGTCTCCGGTCTCAGGTAAATTTTATTTGCTCCCTCAGACGTTGAACCCATCTCGGTAGAAAACATAAGGTTGAATTGCCTCACTTCGGTCCAGTTCCTGGTTCCTGATATCGGGCAAACAATCTCATTGTCTATTATTATCTGTCGGAGTTCAGACAGGTCGGTGGCATTCATGGCTTTCGAAAAGCGGGCATAGAGTTCATCGATCTTTGCCTGGTTGGCAAGAACCCTGGGATTTGTTTCCCTGAATTTCTTCTCATCAAAGGCAGCGCCGAACTTCTCCTTTGCTTTTTCAGTCTCCTTATTGATCTTCTCTTCAAATTTTGCAAGATGTTCCTCGATAAGCACATCCGCACGGTATCTCTTCTTGGAATCTTTATTATCGATGAGCGGATCATTGAATGCGTCGACATGCCCGGATGCTTTCCAGATAGTGGGGTGCATGAATATTGCAGAATCAATTCCGACAATATTCTCATTCAGAAGGACCATGCTGTCCCACCAGTATTTTTTAATATTGTTTTTGAGTTCTACGCCATACTGGCCGTAATCATAAACAGCACTTAATCCGTCATATATTTCGCTTGATGGAAAAACATATCCATATTCCTTGCAGTGTGCAACAAGCTTTTTGAAAACATCATCCTGAGCCATAATCTGTTCTGTTTCTAATGCGGAAGGCAAAAGTAACTCAAAAAGTCGGGTTTTACAAATCATCCTCTCATCAAAATTAATCCCACCCCTGGCTTTTACCTAGTGTTTTTTAAACCCCATCCCCGGCCCTTCCCCTTAAAAGTAAGGGGAAGGGAGATGGAATTGGGATAATTTATGCCCCTCACATTAAATGTAAGGGGAGAGGCGTATCTTATTGTTATATACGATTATCACTCCCTCCCTTATCGTTAAGGGAGGGAGATGGAGGGAGGGTTAAGTATTAAAGAAGGAAGGTGGCTTAATCTGTTTTTTTAGCCACCCTTTAGGGAGGATGGGGGGCTTTTTGCTATCTTTACCCATCCATAATTAAATCTTGAAATGAAGAAAAGAACCGATTTTCTCGTTATTGGTTCCGGAATAGCAGGACTTACTTTTGCCCTTAAGGTTTGCCCTTAAGGCTTCGAAATATGGTAAAGTATCAGTAGTTACAAAAGCTGCCCTTGAAGATACGAACACCCGCTACGCACAGGGCGGGATTGCAGCAGTTTTCGCCAAGCCGGACAACTTCGGAAAACATATTCAGGACACCCTTATTGCAGGCGCCGGGTGTTGCGATGAGGCCGTAGTAAGAATGGTGGTAAGCGAAGCGCCCGACAGAATAAAAGACCTTATAGATCTGGGTGTCCCTTTCGACAAGAAAACCGACGGCACCTATGACCTTGCCCGTGAAGGCGGCCATTCAGAGCACAGGATACTACATCATAAGGATAAAACCGGCGAGGCTATCCAGCAGACATTGATGGACAGGGTCAGGAAAAATTCAAACATAGAGATCTTTGAAAACCACTTTGCGATTGAGATACTTACCCAGCACCACCTCGGGGAGGAAGTAAAACGCAATTATCCAGGCATAAAATGCTTCGGAGCTTATGTTGCCGACCTGGTTAACCAGAAAGTTATTGCCTTTCTTTCAAAAGTGACAATTGTGGCAACAGGAGGAATAGGCAATGTCTATCTGACAACTACAAACCCTGAGATCGCAACCGGTGATGGCATTGCGATGGTTTACAGGGCAAAGGGAACAATCGAGGGGATGGAGTTCGTTCAGTTTCATCCGACATCTCTCTATGATCCCAACAAGCGGCCGTCATTCCTTATTACCGAAGCTCTCAGAGGATTCGGAGCTGTTTTAAAGAATTTGCGCAATGAACAATTCATGAGCCGTTACGACAGCCGCGGATCTCTTGCACCAAGAGACATCGTTGCCCGCGCTATCGACAACGAAATGAAAATATGGGGAGATGATCATGCCTGGCTCGACTGCACCCATCTTAACCCTGATGCCCTCAGAGATCATTTTCCGAATGTATATCAGCATTGCCTGGCCCGCGGTATTGATATAACAAAAGATATGATACCGGTTGTGCCGGTACAGCATTATTCATGTGGCGGCATAAAGGTCGACATGAACGGACAAACAAACATCGACAGGTTATATGCACTGGGTGAAGCTTCTTCAACAGGCCTTCACGGAGCCAACAGGCTTGCTTCAAATTCACTTATTGAAGCAGCAGTCTTTGGACACAGGGCTGCCGTTCATGCCGGAGACAGGATACAGAAACTTACTTTCGAGGAAAAGGTACCTGAATGGGACTATAAGGGAACCACACACCTGGAGGAGATGGTTCTTATTACCCAGAGTATAAATGAGGTACGGATGATAATGAGCAATTATGTGGGGATAGTAAGGTCAGACCTCCGCCTGGAGCGAGCCATGGTTAGACTCGAGATCCTTTACCAGGAAACAGAGAACCTTTATAAGCGCTCACTGATCTCAAAAAAGATCTGTGAGCTCAGAAATCTGATAAACACGGGATATATAATCATTAAGCATGCAATGGCCCGCAAGGAAAGCATAGGCCTTCACTATTCAATCGATTATCCGAAAAAAACAACTACTGATCCTGAAACTTAATTTCAGTGCACCGTGTACCCTGTACCCTGCACCTTGTACCCAGATTAGCATGAATCACCTTGAGTCCTCATTTGCCGGCAAGAATAATTGGTGGCGCTACATTATAATGATGCTGGCAATTTTCGCCGCTACCAACACCATAGGCGCGATACCCATGATGATCAGTATAGGTTTAAAAACAGCCTCCGATCCAAATGTACTTGAAGACCTTGCTGCCAATCCCAATGACCTAAGTGTTCTTGGCCTTGATCCGAACATTTACCTTCTTGAAATGATTTTCCCTTTCATTATCGGGCTCATTGCATTTATATTGCTTTTACATCCCCTTAATGGAAAAACCCTAAAGCAGGTAATAAACGGCACAGGCACTTTAAGGTGGAAACGCCTCTTCATTTCTGCCTTCGTATGGATCATTTTTTCGGCTATTTACCTTTTTATCTCAATGAAGCTCGATCCTTCAAATTACTCATTGAACAATACTTCAAAAAACCTTATTCCGCTGATAATAATTTCAATTCTTTTAATCCCTTTGCAGGCTGCATGGGAAGAGATAATATTCAGAGGCTACCTGTTGCAGGGTTTTACGGTATGGCTTAAAAACAGATGGGCTCCTGTGATCGTAACCACGATCTTATTTGCATCCATGCATATCATTAATCCCGAAATTAAGGAATATGGATTCTGGAATATGATGCCTCAATATCTTCTGTTCGGGCTGATCTTCGGTGTCATGACTGTTTTGGATGATGGAGTTGAAGCAGCAATCGGAGCGCATTCAGCCAACAATGCATTCCTGTCAATAATGCTGACAAATAAAGGATCTGTACTTCAAACTCCCGCCATATATGAACAGCATAATTATTATCCACTAACCGAATTACTGATGATGCTGGTAATGGGGACACTGATCATCCTTGTTTTAATGTTGCTTTTCAGGTGGAAGAACTTCCTGGTTCTTTTCAGCAAAGTTGAACCTCCGGTAATTTCAGTTCAGGTTCCGTAGACTGATGATTGTCCTTCTGTCCGGAAGTCTCCCCATTTTTGCCTGATCTCTTCTATAATAGATCTTATCTCACCCACATCGAGCGTGGTAAGCATCATTAACCTGGTCTCTTTAAAGTGAGGCAGACCTTTGAAATAATTGGAAAGGTGCCTTCTCATTTCATAAATTGCTCTGGGACCATCTTTATATTCCAGTGATTTTCCCAGGTGAAGCAGGGCCAGATCACATTTTTCATTTACGGTCGGTTCAGGCAGAATATCACCGGTGATAATGTAATGTTTAATATCCCTGAATATCCATGGTCTCCCGACCGAGGCTCTGCCAATCATTATTCCGTCAACACCGTATCTGTCCAGCATATTTTTTGCAATGACAGGACCGTCAATATCTCCGTTGCCGATAACCGGGATCTTCATCCTGGGATTGTTCTTTACTGCTCCGATTAGTGTCCAGTCTGCTTTTCCCTTATAGAGATGGGCTCTTGTTCGACCATGAATGGTGATAGCCTGTATGCCTGTATCCTGAAGCATCTCTGCAACTTCCACAATATTTATGCTGTCATCGTCCCATCCGGTCCTGGTTTTTACAGTCACAGGAATATTAACAGCTTTTACAATTGCCGAAGTCATTTCGATCATCAGCGGAATATCCCTCAGCATTCCTGCTCCTGCTCCTCTGTTGGCAATCTTTTTGACCGGACATCCGAAATTAATATCAATGGTTTCAGGCTTTGCTTCTTCAGCTATTAATGCAGCTTCGATCATCGGCTCAATAAGATGCCCATAGAGCTGAATGCCTATTGGACGTTCCGGGTCATATATATCAAGTTTTTTTACGCTTTTTTGTCCTTCCCTTATGAGTCCGTCAGAGGAGATGAATTCCGTAAACATGAAATCTGCACCATGCAGTTTGCATATCATTCGGAATGAAGGATCTGTTATATCCTCCATCGGGGCAAGGAATAACGGATGCTCTCCAAGCTGTATGTTGCCGATATTCAAAGGTGATTTGATTTAAAAATTACTACCCTGCATGCTGGCTCCTTCGCTAAAATTGCCTGCAAGGCAATTTCTTTACGCTCGGACCTCCCCCTGGGGGAAATAAGAAAGGGGGTCTGAGATTTATCTATTGCAAAGATGTTTCTTTATTTTCAATTGTATTCTGAGGTTCGATAATATTGGATCTTTCAAGCTCACCTTTTCTGTAGAAATAGACAATACCGTAATCTTCACACTCTTTTCTTCTGATCTCTTCAGGAAGCCCGGGGTAAGCCGCTTCAATTTCGTTCCAGATCTCAAGAATGATCTCATCGGCTTCTTTTCTCATATCGCCGGTCCTTTCGGTATAGTCGTATGTTTTCTTTAAAAGAGTCTTGTGATAATTATCTTCTTCAAGAAAATTCTCAAACCTGACCTTCACCACTGCTATTGTGGGATTGGTAATTGGGCTGCCTCCTTTCCTTATCCGAAACTCTTCCCCTTCAATTATTCTTCTTCCCCAGCTTATAAGTTCATTCTCGGTATTAAGTGACGGTACAGTCGATTCATTTGTGGCAAGTCCATAATATGCTCTTGTTTCGGCAGGCAGGTCACCTCGGAAAATAGCCATGTTCATCACTCTGATGAAATGAGTCAGATAGATCCTGGCCTTTCTCAGGGACTCGTTATAATCCTTGCTTTTCTTGCTTTGCGATGCTATTGATTGCCGTTGCAGCTGAATGCTGTGCTCAAAGAGGGGAAGAAATTTCTGGAGACGGAGAATTATTTTTGCGGAATAAGCCAGTTTGTACGGAGGGACTTCTTTTCCCTTATCCAGTGCAGTTTTGAGAGCCCTTATACGGGCAGCATCAGTGTTCGGCAATCGGCGATACGGCATCTTAATATGTTGTTAATAATTTGTTAGTAACCCCATGCGAATATAATATTAATTTGTTAACAACCAATACTATTCGCATAATAATTGCGCTGATAATTAAAAAGTTCGAAAATGGTCAGGGCAAATATGGATTGTTCATAAAGCTTTCACATTATATTTATACGTAAAGAATGCAGAGTAAGTTACAAGGAACAGGAGATTCTTGTGTTCGGAATGATTTGAGGGCGGGTGAATATTTTGGGAGATTTCTCGCTTCGCTCGAAATGACATGAGGTTTTCTGGTACTGGGGAGGAGGAATGCGAAACACCCTGGGTGTTTCGCATTCCTCCTCCCTCTCTCAATAAGAAATCCTTGTCATTTCGAATGGAGCGAAGCGAAATGAGAAATCTCCTTACTATAGTTCCGAATCCATTAGCAGGGAACCACCTTCATGATTCGCCATTGTCATTTAAAACTCAGCTGGGCTTAATTAGGAATCCCTTAAAGTATTACCAAATCTCTCTATAGATTTAGTACATTTGAGATATTTGAAATAGTTTCAATAATGTAATAACCAGCCATCATGTTTAAAAGCGATGTATATGTAAAAAGAAGAGATGAGCTTCGTAAGAAAATGAAGACAGGTCTCGCATTGTTCATTGGCAACGTTGAGTCTCCGATGAATTATCCTGCCAATACCTATCACTTCAGGCAGGACTCCGATTTCCTTTATTACTTTGGACTCGACCTTTCCGGTTTTGCGGGATTGCTGGATTTCGATTCAGGCAAAGACAAAATATTCGGCAATGATGTTGATATGGATGATATCATCTGGATGGGTCCCCAGCCGACGGTGAAGGAGCTTGCCCTTAAATGCGGTGTGACAAGCACATCGCCAATGGCCAAACTTACAGAAACGATTAATGACGCTGTTTCGAAAAAGAGAAAAGTTCATTTTCTTCCGCCTTACAGGGGTGAGACGAAAATGACACTTGGCGTCCTTTTCAAAGAGAATCCGTGCCAGATGAAAACTCTTGCATCATCCGACCTCATAAGAGCTGTCATTTCAATGAGATCGATTAAGGAAAAAGTAGAAATAGATGAGATCGAAAGAGCTATTGAAATAGCTTATGAGATGCATGTTACTGCAATGAAGATGTGCAAACCCGGTGTCAGGGAACAGGACATATTCGGCACCATCGAAGGCATTGCACTTGCTAAAGGGGGAGGAACATCATTCCCGGTAATTCTGAGCATAAACGGACAAACATTGCACAATCATGCGCATGGAAATCGGCTGAAAAAAGGCAAAATGATGGTCACCGATGCCGGTGCCGAAACCAATATGCATTATTCTTCCGATATCACCAGAACAACTCCGGTAGGAGGTAAATTCAGCACCATACAGAAGGAGATATATGAGATAGTTTTTAAAGCAAATACTGAGGCCATCAAAGCAACTCGTCCGGGAATCTCAAACCGCGACGTTCATTTTATGGCCTGCAAGATCATTGCATCAGGTCTCAAAGAACTCGGCCTGATGAAAGGAAACATGGATGAAGCAGTAGCTGCAGGCGCCCATGCACTTTTCATGCCCCACGGACTTGGTCATATGATGGGACTCGATGTTCACGACATGGAAGCGCTCGGCGAGAATAATATCGGATATAACAGCGACGTGAAACGCAGCGACCAGTTCGGACTTGCATTCCTGAGGTTCGCGTTGCCTTATAAACCGGGACATGTTTTCACAGTCGAACCAGGATGCTACTTTATTCCTGAACTTATAGACCTATGGAAATCGGAAAATAAATTCAGGGATTTCATTAATTACAAACAGATTGAAAAGTACATGTCCATCGGAGGCATAAGAATCGAGGATAATGTTCTGATCACGGAAAAAGGGCACAAACTTCTAGGTAAACCAATTCCGAAAACTGTAAAAGAAATAGAATCAGTTTGTTCTTAAGCATTTCCTGAAAGCTGGCGCGGATTTTACGTTAGTAAATCCGTGCCTCTGAATATGAGCCGCTTATTAGCCATAGGAGACATTCATGGTTGTTTCAAGCCATTTTATGAGCTTGTCGTTAATGTGATCGATCTTAAAAAAAATGACAGGCTTATTCTGCTTGGCGACTATATCGATCGCGGCATGCAAAGCAAAGAGGTTGTAGATTTCATCCTTGATCTAAAGCGAAAAGGTTTTGATATTACCCCTCTGACAGGAAATCATGAATCGATGCTTCTTGAATCTTACCGCGATCCGGTAATGCTGTACCAGTGGTTCATGAACAGCGGCGAAACAACTCTTTTGAGTTTCGGAATTGAGGATATAAGGGACATGGATAAAATCTATATCGATTTTTTCTCAGGCCTGAAATACTTTGAATCGATTGGAAATTATCTGTTCGTACACGGAGGATTCAATGATCATGATGCTGATCCTTTTTCCGACAAAGTTCACATGATATGGGAAAGCAGGCCCTATTATGAAAATCCGGTTTTATGGGGAAAAACAATAATCCATGGCCACAGGCCAAAAACTCTTGAATTTGTCAGAAAGCAGATAAGCGAAAAATCAGAAGTGATCCCTATAGATACAGGTTGCGTTTATGGCCTCGAAATGGGTTATGGTTACCTGTCAGCCCTGGATGTAAATGAAATGATATTGTATCCGGTGCCTAACGATTAAAAAGCCTTATAATATTCCCGGTTCATCCTGGCTATGTTGGTCAGTTTGATCTGTTTCGGGCATTCAGCTTCACAAGCGCCTGTATTTGAGCAATTCCCGAATCCAAGCTCGTCCATCTTTTCAACCATTGCCCTCACTCTCTCCTTGGCCTCGATCTTTCCCTGGGGTAAAAGCGCAAACTGAGAGATCTTAGCTGATACAAAGAGCATGGCAGAAGCATTTTTGCATGCTGCGACACATGCCCCGCAGCCTATGCATATTGCAGAATCGAAAGCATCGTCAGCATGCTTCTTTTTTGCAAGGATGGAATTTGCCTCAGGTGCAGCACCGGCATTTACAGAAATAAATCCTCCGGCTGACTGAATTTTATCAAAAGCACTTCTGTCAACGATCAGATCTTTAATCACCGGAAAGGGTTTTGCCCTCCAGGGTTCAATCCATATCGTATCACCATCCTTGAAATATCTCATGGATAGATGGCATGTCGTTATTGCAGGCACCGGTCCGTGGGGATGGCCGTTAATGTACATCCCGCACGACCCGCAAATCCCTTCGCGGCAGTCATGGTCAAAAGCAACCGGATCTTTATTTTCCTCAACAAGCTTCTTGTTCAGAGCATCGAGCATTTCCAGGAACGACATTTCAGGTGCAACATCATCCATCCTGTATGTCACAAAGGTCCCTTTAGCTCTGGAATCCTTCTGACGCCATATTTTAAGTGTAAGTTTCATATTAGTGTTTTTTGACACCCCCACCCCCCTGAAGGGGGGCTGAAACCCGGTAAGAAATTATTGTTTAGTAATGGGTTTGTAGCCCCCCTTCAGGGGGGTTGGGGGGTTTTATCATTATTTATAACTTCTAACTTTCATTTCCACTTCTTCAAACTTCAACTCTTCTTTGTGAAGGATATGAGCGTTGCCTTCACCTGCATATTCCCAGGCGGCTACATATGCATATTCCTGATCGTTCCTGAGGGCTTCTCCGTCGGGAGTCTGGTACTCCTCCCTGAAATGTGCACCACATGATTCCTTCCTGTCAAGCGCATCGGTGATAAGGAGCTGGGTAAGTTCAAAATAATCAGCCACTCTTCCAGCTTTCTCGAGCTCCATATTCAGTTCGCCGGCAGTTCCGGGAACATTCAGATCGGTCCAGAACTCCTTCTGCAGCTCCCTTATCAATACGAGCGCTTTGTTAAGGCCGGCTTCGTTCCTTGTCATACCGACGTAATCCCACATAATTTTGCCAAGACGCTTATGGAACGATGCTGCATTTTGCTTTCCCCTGATCGATAAAAGCTTATTTATCCTTTCGACAGAAGCTTTTTCAGCTTCAGCAAATTCAGGTTTATCAATTGAAGTTTTTGGAGTTCGTATCTCATCAGCCAGATAATTGCTGATTGTATTCGGGACAACAAAATAACCGTCTCCTGCGGCCTGCATAAGCGAGCTGGCCCCGAGCCTGTTGGCTCCATGATCCGAAAAATTTGATTCACCAATTGCATATAACCCCTGAATCGTGGTCATCAGTTCATAGTCAACCCAGAGTCCGCCCATTGTATAATGGCCTGCCGGATAGATCATCATCGGTCCCTCATAGGGATCGCTGCCGGTGATGGTTTTATACATTTCAAACAGGTTACCGTACTTATTCTCTATAGCTTTTTTTCCCTGCTTGTTAATAGCATCCCTGAAATCGAGATAAACCGCAAGCTTCGTTTCTCCGACACCATTACCTGCATCACAGCGCTCCTTGATGGCCCTTGAGGAGACATCACGCGGAACAAGGTTGCCGAATGCAGGATATCTTCTTTCGAGGAAATAATCTCTTTCCTCTTCAGGAATGTCATTCGGGGATCTCTTATCATCCTTTGCCTTCGGGACCCATACACGACCATCGTTGCGAAGCGATTCTGACATGAGCGTCAGCTTTGACTGATATTCATTCAGCTGCGGTACACAGGTCGGATGTATCTGGACAAAACTTGGATTTGCAAAGAAGGCGCCCCTTTTATGAGCCTTCCATGCTGCCGAAGCATTTGAATTTACTGCCAGTGTCGACATGTAATAGATAGTTCCGTAACCACCTGTGGCAAGCACCACTGCATGTGCGCCATGCCTTTCTATTTCACCTGTGATCAGATTCCTGGCAATAATTCCTCGTGCCTTGCCGTCGATAACAACCAGGTCAAGCATCTCACGGCGCGGGAACATCTTTACATTTCCCTTTTTTATCTGCCTGCTAAGCGATGAATAACAACCGAGTAAACATTGCTGGCCGGTCTGACCTTTTGCATAGAAAGTCCTTGAGACCTGTACCCCTCCAAAAGACCTTGTATCGAGAGTCCCTCCATAATCGCGGGCAAAAGGTACACCAAGTGCGGTGAAATGGTCAATCACCTGGTTGCTGACTTCTGCAGCCCTGTAAACATTTGCTTCCCTGGCCCGGTAATCACCTCCTTTTATCATATCATAGAAAAGACGGTACGTGGAATCTCCGTCGTTCTGATAATTTTTTGCAGCATTGATACCTCCCTGGGCTGCCACTGAATGAGCTCTTCGCGGTGAATCCTGATAGCAGAATACTTTTACATTGTAGCCAAGTTCTCCAAGAGCTGAGGCAGCACCGGCACCAGACAATCCTGTCCCCACCACTATAATCTCCAATTTTTTCTTATTGGCCGGATTCACAAGTTTTGAGGAGGCTCTGTACCTGGTCCATTTCTGGGACAGAGGACCATCAGGTATTTTTGAAATAAGTTTTCCCATGATAATATTTTTTCTATCTGAACAGCCAGAGTGAAATTGAAATAAAGGCAAAACCTGCCGGAATGCAAATTGCATATATCCATGCAAAAGCATTTACTACGGGTGTCCAGATCCTGTGATTTAATCCCAGTGTCTGGAAAGCAGAAGAGAATGCATGGAACAGATGAAGCCCAAGAAGGGTAAAACAAGCAAGGTAGATATAGTTATATACCGGTATCCTGAAAAGGTTATGGGCAACTGAATAGAAATTTTCAGGATTACCCTCTACAAG
>JALONV010000150.1 GCA_025454755.1 Bacteroidales bacterium
AAGGATGAGCTTCTTGCCTTTGAGATCCTTCAGTGAAAGAGAACTGAGGTCTGTTTTTACAAGTGTAAATTCAGGAGCCTGGCTTCCCTTTGCCGGCAGGTTACCTGATGTATTTACGGGGTTTCCCTTGAATGTAATGTTTGCCATAACTTTTTCTTCAAAATTAGTTAAAAAATAATTAGGTTTGTAACCACTAATTTTTTCAGAAAACCAAAAACACCTGAAATATGAAAATGATCCAGGATTTCAATTTTAAAGGAGTCAAAGCAATAGTCAGAGTTGATTTCAATGTACCGCTCGACAAAAAGACATTCGTGGTAACCGACGATAACCGCATCAGGGGAGCGCTGCCTACAATTAAGAAGATAACCGGCGATGGTGGATGCTGCATCCTTATGTCTCATCTTGGAAGGCCGGAAGGACGAATGGAAAAATATTCACTGAAACCTGTTCTGCCGGTTCTTGAAAAGCATCTTGGCCATAAAGTGCTTTTTGCAGACGACTGTCTGGGTGAATCTGCCAGAACAATGACAGCAGCACTGAACCCGGGTGAAGTTCTTTTGCTTGAGAATGTAAGGTTCTATCCTGAAGAGGAAGGCAAGCCGATACTGCCGGAAACAGCAACCGACGATGAGAAAAAGGCAGCCAAGGCTGAACTTAAGGCAAAACAGAAGGAGATGGCCAAAGCGCTTGCTGCCTATGCCGGTGTTTATGTCAATGATGCATTCGGAACAGCTCACAGGGCACATGCTACAACTGCCGTTATGGCTGACTATTTCCCGAAGGACAAGATCATGTTCGGGTTCCTCATAAACAGCGAGCTTGCCGCCATGGATATGGTGCTCAATAATGCACAGAAACCTTTCACGGCAATTATGGGAGGCGCAAAGGTTTCAGACAAAATAATGCTTATAGAAAATCTCCTCAACAGAGTCGACAACCTGATTATAGGCGGAGGAATGACATATACATTCATTAAGGCTCAGGGAGGAAAAATAGGCAAATCGCTCTGTGAAGATGATAAGCTGGAACTGGCTCTTCAGATCATCCGGAAAGCAAAAGAGAAGAAGGTAAACCTTTATCTGCCTGTCGACAGTCTCAATGCCGACAAGTTTGAAAATGAAGCAAATACCAACGTGACCGCTGTTGATGCAGTACCTGATGAATGGCTTGGGCTCGACATAGCTGATAAAACCATTAAGGAGTTTTCAGATGTAATCGGGGTGTCAAAAACCATTCTCTGGAACGGCCCGATGGGTGTCTTCGAAATGGAGAAATTCTCAAAGGGAACAACAGAAATTGCAAAAGCTATTGCAGCAGCAACGGCAAAAGGAGCATACTCTCTTATCGGTGGTGGTGATTCAGTTGCAGCTATCAACAAGAACGGACTCACCGACAAGGTAAGTTATGTATCTACAGGCGGCGGCGCAATGCTCGAATATATGGAGGGGAAGAAGCTTCCGGGCATTGTTGCAATAAGAGGGGAATAACGAAACGGCTCAATGGCGTAAAGGCGCAGTGGCGCAGAGGCCAAATGATGCCAGGGCTCAAAGGCTTTAAAATAATGAGGTTACAGGATTCTGCGGCCTCATTTTTTTACCACGGATTTCACGGAGAACACGGATGAAGAACACGGGAACTGTATAAGATAGTTCCGTGAATACTCCGTGCAAATCCGTGTCTTCCGTGGTTAGTTTCTTATTCTCCTTAAAACAAAATAGCCCGAAAAACCGTTATCTTTACAACATGAATAACAGGCTGGTTGCATTATTATTTTTGATTCTGTTTTTTACCCGATGCGACAATACGGATAAACCAGGTAAAATACCTACTTCCGGAACAGAGACCATAGACAATTCACTCTACGGCACCGGGCCATATTATGCCATTGGATTCAATTTTGCATCAGCAGAAAAAGTATCATCCCTTAGTACACCAAAACCGGATCTCATTCTTGAACTTGGCGGAACTCTTGATATTTTCATTCTTCAGACCGGCACAGGTTTAAACGGCTTTTTCCTGGAAGGTGAATATGCCAGCGCAGCATCTGCCTCTCAGGCTTTTAATAATCTTACCGCTTTTTCGGTATCTGATTGGGCAGAATGGGCAAATCCGGTAAAACCAAACCAGGTTTGGATCTACCGCTCTGCCGATGAACATTATGCAAAAATAAGGATCATCTCAACATCTTCTCAGGATCTTGACCCAAGAGACTATGCTGAATGCTCATTCGAGTGGGTTTATCAGCCTGACGGCTCCTTAACTTTCCCCGGAAAATGAAGCCGGAAATCACAGACAGGATCTTTAATATCAGCGATAAGGAGAGTTTCCGTGAGTGTGCTCTGGAGATCTTCAGGATGCAATTTGCAGGGAATAAAGTCTATTCAGATTTCATAAAAAACCTCGGTATTAATCCGTCAAATGTAAAGAGACCTGAGGAGATACCCTTTCTGCCTGTAGAATTCTTCAAAACACAAAAAGTGATTACCGGCACTCAGCCGCATATTATGATTTTTGAGAGCAGCGGGACAACCTCCGGCGGATCAGGCAGGCATTATATTATTGATATTGGAATTTATGAAAAGTGTTTCCTTAGATCCTTCAATATTTTTTATGGCGACCCTGCTGATTATATTATAGCTGCATTGCTTCCTTCCTATGCCGAAAGAGAAAACTCTTCTCTGGTTTATATGATGGACAAGCTTATCGGGATGAGTTCATATCCGGAAAGCGGTTTTTACAAAGATGATTTTGAATCATTGATCTCAGCTATTTCAGTAGCAAGGAGAAAAAAAGGCAGGGTTCTGTTAATGGGTGTCAGTTTTGCGCTTCTCGATCTTGCAGAAAGATATTCGCCCGACCTGCACAATGTTGTTGTTATGGAGACAGGAGGAATGAAAGGAAGGAGGAAGGAGATAACACGCACAGAACTTCATTCAGTTCTAAAGCAGGCTTTTAACGTTGATACAATTCATTCTGAATATGGGTCCTCCATGGATGGAGATCCTGATCAGGGACCCTCAGGATCCGTTGACACTGGTTAAGGAACCCGGGGTTACCGGTGGGATCAACATAATCGACCTGGCAAATATTCATTCATGTTCTTTCCTCTCCTCAGGAGATCTGGGCAAACTTCATGCAGATGGATCCTTCGAAGTTCTCGGGAGGATTGATAATTCTGATGTAAGGGGATGTAATCTGCTGATTGAATAAATCATGCGATCGT
>JALONV010000151.1 GCA_025454755.1 Bacteroidales bacterium
AATGGTACAGCGGTATGACGGTATGACGGTTTCATAAAAGGTATTTCCAGAAGGTGTCGGGATTAATTATTTCCATCTCACAGCCAGGGTATGATTCTCTGAAAGTTTTCGGAAACAAAATCTTCTTTTTAAAATTATACTTGCATTCATATGCTGTTAGTTTGCCTTGTGATTCTTCTATCAGATCTATCTCTTCTTTTCGGTAGGTCCTCCAGAAATAAGCATTAACCATTTTCCTGTGATTATTGTTATATTTTATTCTTTCAAGAATAAAGAAATTCTCCCATAATTCACCGGTATCAGTGCGCAGATCCATCGGATTGAAATTCCGGATTATTGAATTCCTGATCCCGAGGTCATAAAAATAGACCTTCATTCCTTTTCCTATTTCATTACGCAGATTACGGCTGAAAGAGGAAAGCCTGAAGATTATAAAAGTTTTTTCAAGGAGTTCTAAATATTTCTTAATAGTGTGCACGTTCTCTCCAAGCATATTCGCCAGGTTGTTGAGCGATACTTCGTTGCCAACCTGAAGAGCAAGAGCTTTAACAAGATCCCTGATAAGATCCGACCTCCTCAGGTTTTCAAACATCAGTATATCTTTATAAAGGTAATTCACAGACAGATTATTAAGTTCCTCTGCAGCATCTTCATCTGATCTGCCGAAAATTTCTGGATAAAGTCCGAATCTCATAATTGATTCCGGTGATGATTTTAGTGTAAGGATATCTTTTACCTGGAGTATTTCTTCGAAAGAGAGAGAGTAAAGATGAAATAATCTTGATCTGCCGGTGAGCGGTTCAGAAATCTTATTTAAAAGATCAAATCCTGATGATCCTGTTACAATAAGCTGTAAAGAAGGAAACGTATCTATAAGCACTTTCAGGACAAGTCCTATATTTCTTATATGCTGTGCTTCATCAAGGACAGCAATTTTTGTTTTCTTCCCAAGATATGAGATAAGAAGGTCGGTATTGGTAGTTTCAAGGGCATCCTGGTTCTGTCCCAGTTCACAGTTGATATATTTTGAGTCCGGATGAGAAGAGATAATTTGCTTCACCAGAGTTGTTAAGAGATAATTTGCTTCACCAGAGTTGTTTTCCCTACTCTTCGGGCACCATATATCACTATTACTTTCCCTTTGAAAAGGGCTTTTTCAATCAGCTGCTGAATTGTTCTTTTAATCATAATTTATGAAGTCAACTTCACAAATTTACTATAATTTATGAAACAAGCTTAATGTTTTTACGATTTTTTAAATCTATAATGAAGGCGCAATTTACATTGCTGCCGATATCGCCGCTCACATAAACAGGTTTTATTGTATCCCCCTGTGCGTTCAGTACTACTAGTTTAATGTTGACATAATCGCTTGCCCCACAGCCTGCTATATCATATTTTATCGTCAGGATATTATTAAGGAAACTTATTTCAGGTGTTGAGATCTTAATAATATTCTGTGCATTAACCGCAGTAATCAGAAACAGGGCGGTAACCAACAGGAAGTTTCTTTGCATATCAGGAATTTTGACGAAGGTTAAATTATAAATGATTAAAATTCCTTAAATAAAATTTTCACACTTCACGATTGCACGATTGCACGACTTCTTCTGGCACTCTTTTTGCTGTTAATCATTTAACAGAAAACCTCTGCAAAGCATAGTTGAATGCGGTTGTCCTGTGATTGTTTAACAACTAAAAACTGCTATGATGAAGAGGAATGAAGAAAAGGTCCCGCAATTTGATGAGATCATCTTTGCGAACCGCAACAAAGAATACGGAGCTTATGTTCTCCGGAAACGCTACAAGAGAGTCGCCAGCCTTTCTGCTCTGGGTACCCTGGCCATCTGCTCAATGCTGATAATACTGCTCTCATTTGCTACTAAGCCCGTAACCGGAGTCGAGGGAAAAAAGGTAATTATAATTGTCCAGCCTGAAAATTTCCAGCCTCTTAAGATAGATCAGCCTGAGGTGAAACCACCCCGTGAGCTTCCGAAACCCTCTCAGAACATAACTCCTGAAGTGGTAGACGATACATCATTGGTTACAGAATATATACCCATAACCGATGTTTTAATAAATAATACTGAGAATGGCGATATTGATGATACTGTAACATATGTGGAACCGACAGACAATATTGTCCCGGTTGAGAAACCCGCAGGAGGCAATAGACAATAACATACAGGGACGGGTGATCCTTAAGTTTGTTGTAACGGAAGATGGTTCTGTAGGCGAAATAGTATTGCTGAAGGGTGTCGATTCTCTTCTAGACCAGGAGGCCGCAAGGATAATCGGAACGCTTCCCGGGTTTAAACCGGGCAAACAGGGGGGAAAGCCTGTATGTGTCTGGTATTCAATTCCGGTATTGTTCCAGCTGAAACAGCAATAATGAATAAAAAAAAGCCGGCAAATGCCGGCTTTCATGTTAATTATCAATTATTTAAGCAAGTCTTCCGGAATTGCCATGTCAGGCGTGATACTTTTGAAATTCTTCTCTGCTTTCCAGATTGTATTGTATTTCTCAAGTTGTTCCGGGATGAATTTTGCAAGCTTGACGTTCAAATCGTCAATTTTCTTCTGAGGTGTCACAACAGGAGGCTGTTTCTGAATTAGTTCCTTTGCCCTTGCAAAACGTTCATCAGAAGCCGTAATCGGAGTCATGCCAACTCTTGCTTTCATGGCGCCCATGATTACATCTATCATAATTATATATGTGCCACCTGGTTTCAGGTCACAAGCAACGAATTCCTTGTTCTCAGATGAAGCCCACAGAAGCTGTTCCCCGGGATCCAATTCATACCGCATATAATTCTTCTTATTGAACACCCCGATGTACTTGTCGTTATGGAAGAACTCAAACGAAGTGGGAGCGCCGTACATTGTGACACGGCAGAAATAGACGACTGCTTTTCCATCGGCGGGTGCATTAAATCCCTGTGCATAAGCTGAGGAAAAACCAATCATGAGAGCAACAAGAAAAACGAAGAAAGATTTTGTTTTCATATTCAATGTTTTTTAAAATTAGTAATAAGTGGCAGATATCTTGTCTGGTTAAATTTACCGATCGTGGAAAAAAGTTTATGATGTCGCTAATATCAAAGTTAAAATATAAAATGCTAAAGAGAAAATATTTTTCAGGATATTAATACTTGTAATGACTAATATAGTCTGTGAGTGCCCTGCTTATGATATCTTTTTCTTCCTGTGTAAGGTTGAAAATGTTTTTTCTGTAGTTCTTTTTGGCCTCCATGAATTCTTTGATGCTTTTCTCATGTTCTGAGGTGAAAGCAAGACCCAGTTCTTTATAAATTCTTTCAATCTCTCCAATCGGATCTTTCTCGAGATCCTCATATCTGACCTCTGAAAAACAACCTGTAATAAGTTTCTTCCTGTTCTCACTTACATTGTGCCAGAATTCATTTACAAGATCTGCTGTCTCTTCAGTTGTGGGAGTCTTCCAGCCTCCGCTGAAAGCATTTTCTCCCGCGACTATTTTCCACATGTTAATTGCAGAAGGAACTGTTTTATGAGGATGACGCACAATATGAATGAATTTTGCCCCGGGAAACATATCTGCGAGCATTGACAATCGTGGAGCATGGAAGGGATTTTTCAGAATTATCTGTTTATGGGTAAGAAAGGTTATCTTTTTTAAAAACAACAGAAATTCCTTTTTCCATCTGTCAAGGTCTTTGCCGCCCGGTATGAACTCATTCGTGCCATTGATGAATCCTTTTTTCCTGGAAATGAAAAAAACTTTCAGAAAGGGGGTCTCCGCTCCCATTCTTATAAGCGCCCATTCATCCTCCATCGGATCGAGCGGTCCCATTTCGACCTCATCCATTGGCCGCTTGGGAGGCATGAGCTTTTCCAGAATGGGCACCCAGTATTTTGTGCTGAAAATGAAATGATCAGGAATAACTGTCTGAATTAGAGTAGGTGCAGTAAACTGTTTGTCAAGGTATAAAAGCTGATGGAGGAAAGTTGTTCCTGACCTCCAGTGTCCAATTATGAAAACCGGCGGCTTTTCAATTCTGGTTTCCCGGATCTTCTTCCCGTATTTAATTCTCTCCACAACAGTAAAAATTTCGCTCAGGATCGAAGTCGGGATAAGTACAATTAAGCGAAGGAAATAGACAGGTTTAAGGCCGATGCCATATTTGAAAACCATCTTCATCAATGAGGAAAATCTGATCCCCATTAATAAATTTCCGAAACTCTTTAATTTTCTGGTTTCCACTCAGGATCTATGATGCTGTGCGTAAACAAACTCCGCGATGCTGTTTACTGTATTGATGACGTCTTTTGCAAGGTTCTGATCGTCGATCTTCACATTGAACTTTTTCTGGATTGAGACAACGAGCTCAATTACATCTATTGAATCTATTTTTATCGTATTTTCTCCGCTGAAGAAATTCACATCATCAAGGATATCTTCAGGTTTGACATTCTCAAACTTAAGGGTCTCAATAATCAGTTTCTTGACTTCCAGCTTTATTTCCTCAAGTGAATCAAAGGGCATCTTATATTTTATTTTTTATGATTTGACAACTCTTTCCCAAGCCTTGTGAAGAATGATTCTTCCACGTCGGCTCTCTGGCGGAGAAGATCACCTATCTCCATCAGCCTTTCCCTGCTGAAATCTCTCTGTTTGGCCGCTTTAGCTGAAGCAAGAGACACATCGCGCCATCCATCTCCGATCTTCATCATCTCTTTCGACATTTCGTCAAGACGCGGATTGTTCAAAACTTTTGATGCTTCCTGCAGGAAGGAAGCATACAGGAACCTGAATCCTCCGCCTCCTGTACCCTGGTCTTCAAGGAAAATTGTGATCCTGAAAACCTTGTCAGCAAGAAAATCCTCATCACGCGCATATTTAGGCCAGTCTACTATTTTGTCGGCAAATCTGCGGATGCCTTTCACTCCGACACCCTTTATGCCGTCTTTTATTGCTTTTTCAAGATCAATTTTTTCAGGAATATGAACAGGATAGAACATGAATCCCTTTGGCGCCATCGAACCGCCTGCAAAGCGGCCTTTCATAAGTGCTTCGCGGTCGATCTCAGCGATCTGCGGATGATAGCTGTCGCTTATAAAATATCTGTCGCCCTCTCTGCCAATCACCGTAACAAAATGGACATTTACATGGATCCTGTACCATGCCGGAAAATAATTCATATAGAAAAAATCGACCTGAACGGCTACAGGCTGATTTTTATCAAGCAGATCATTGAGTTCTCTTTCTGCTTTTTCGGGATTTCTGTATCTTCTTGAAATGAATTTTACTCCTGTACGGTCAGCAAATTTTGTGCGCACATGACCAGGCATGCTTCTTACGGCAAACATCGGGAAATCCATAACAGGGATTTTCAGATATGCGAAAAATATGCCGCTTGAAATGCCAAAAACCATCGGTTCAGTTATTTTCATGCCATGATGGTTTAGGAGTGCGGTAACTGTTCCTGATTCACAGTGAGCAGCCATTATATGGCGAAATGGGATCTGACTCATTTCTTATCCTGAATTATTTTCGTTTCGATTACCAGGGGATTGTCTGTTTTTGTCTGAGAGATGGAAGCAATTTTTGGGTATCCCATATCCCAGTTGCGGTCTTCTATCGTATTTATAATCTGGAACATATTTGCCAGAGGAATATTCAGGATATCAGTGTAGCGTTTCAGGGTTGAGATCCTCATTTTCCTGAAACCATCTGGTGTGAGATGTTTTTTTACCCTGAAGCTTGAAATTCCCATACGACCGGCAAGCTCCGGCACTGTGAGCCCCTCAATCATCATGAAATAGTATACGGGACTTATTTTCCCGCTTTTAAGTTGTTCAACAAGTGCTCTGCTAAGATTTTCTGTGATCCTGAAATGTTCCGAAATATTAACTCCTGCCATATATGAACCGGTCTGAAACGGACCAAAAGTTCCATCTCCTTTCTCAGCGTACAGCACTACCTGCTGATACGGACAATCAGTTACAAGATCCTTTTCCTTCATATAAATATCATTCGTGCATAAAAGTAGAATAATTCAATCTCTTTTGACATTGAAGTACAAAAAAAATCAAGATAATTAGGTTAATGATTCTTAAATACTCTGACTGTCAATAGCATGGAAATTATGAAAAAACCTGTCAGAAGGCATATTTCCGGCCATATTCCCAAAACGCCCTGGTGTCGGGCAAAAACACCCAGAAAGGCATCGGTCCCCCACCTCAACGGAGATATAATACTGATCTTTTTTATTACATCAGGCAGCATATGCACAGGCACGAAAATGCCTCCCAGCAATGCAAGAATAACAACCATTACTGATCCGAATGTAGCTGCTTGCCCGTGGGTATTGGCAAATGCTCCGACAATCATGCCAAATCCTATTGCAGACAGGCTGCTGCATATTAATGCCAGAAGCAGGGCCGGAAGATTCACACCGAAGTCTATCGAAGATTGTTCGCCAAGCAGGGGCATGATGTATTTTCCAACATACATGAGAAAAACAAACTGAAGTACGCAGACCACCAGAAACACAGTGACCTTGGCTGCAACAACCTCAATATACGATACAGGAAGTGTTCTTATCCTGTTGAATGTGCCATGATTCTTTTCATTGATTATGCTTCCTGCAAGCGGTATCACAATAAAGAACATCGCGAACAGAGTAAAGGCAGGCACGTTATTCTGGAGGACGCTGGGCCTGAATTCCAGGTTATCCTTTCTTACAGACTCTTCTGTTATATTTACTATTTCATCACTGAAAGACGGACTGAACGGGAGTTGTATTTCAGATCCTTCCCTGGTTTTGTTTCCCAGTTCCTCCCGGAATTTTTTTATTACCTCTTTCCTGTAAGGGAATTCAGGTATGCCTGTGAAGAAATCTTTTCCGGCAAGTCTGGAAGAAAAATCTGATGAATGCTGCTTTACTGTCTTGTTTACATCTTCGGTGTATTTTGTCATCAATACCTTGACAGCCGTAAGCTGAACCAGGGAATTGACGGGCATGATTACAGCATCCTTGAATACTTTCTGGATTGCAGGATCGTAAAGAAAAACTATTCCCGCAAGGTTATCCGAAGGTGAAATGGCAGTAAGTGCCGAATCCCCGGGAGAAGCATTCAGCAGTGTAAAGAGTTTTTCTGTAGCGCTGTCGGGAATAATTACAGCTATCTGGCATTTACCATCCAGGATAGAGTGCCTGGCTTCTGCATCTGAGCCCATAATAATGAAATTGAAATACCCGCGGGAAGTCAGGTCTCCTACAAGTGCTTTGCCGAAATCCGATGAATCTGCGTCGACGACAGCTATTTTCATTCCCGATCGTTTGGAGGGTATCGCCCCTTATAACAAGAAGCACGGCCGGCATTATAAATAATATCGCCAGTCCCGGCCAATCGCGCACCATCAGCAGTGTATCCTTTTTTATTATGGCGAGAATTTTCTTCATATTCTAATCGCGCAGATCCCTCCCTGTCATCTTTAGAAAAACCTGCCCCAGATCTTCACAACCTGCATTTCCTGCAATAAGAGCTGCAGTAGTTCCGTCAGCGATCAGCAAACCATGGTCAATGATGTTCACTCTCGAGCAAAGTTGTTCTGCTTCTCTCATATAATGAGTTGTATATATGATAGTTGTGCCCTTTTTGTTCAATTCTGAAAGATGTCCGAAGATCATTTCCCTGAGCTGTATATCAACACCCAGGG
>JALONV010000076.1 GCA_025454755.1 Bacteroidales bacterium
CGGTTCATTTTCATTCAGCTCCTCTACCCATACCAGTACTGAGTATATCCAGACTTTTTCCGGACTTTCAGTCATTTACCTTGATGCTAAAAGTACCCAACTCTTGAAAAGTGAGCACCACAAGGCGGTTTGGTCACTGTGCCTGAACACCCTGACCGATAGACCACTTCAAAGTATCTTGTCACTTCTTTGTTTTGTGAGACCTCCAGCCTCTAGACTGGCTCGTTGCCCATTGACAATGACTAAGCACCTTGACTATCATCATGTTTACAGTTACGTTGTTGCTTCAAAGAACTTTTAAACTCCTCGTACCCTGCAACAACTCAGGACACACGCCTGGCCCATAACACGGACAATGCTAATACACCGCAATGAACTAACCGTATGATTTAACAACCTATATATCAATATAATAATCATTCATTGATAGCCTGGAACTTTGGTTCCGGGCTTTTTTATTTCTATTAAGTCAATAAACCTAATACATATGGAAACAGAAGTATATGAAGCAATTGGAGTTAATATCAAAGTTGAAGTATTTGACCTTGATATTAGAGAGGTAATTTGGCCAATGTCAGATGAGCTTACAATTTCCCGAGGCGAAGAAAAATTTATGAGTTTCCGGAGAAGGATCTATAAAGAAAGTGTGAGTGTGAGAGCGAGTGTGAGACAAAAAAGAGTGAGAGTGCTCGCTCCCGCATTGTCCTCCGTAGTTTTAACGAAGGAGGGCTCTCCCTCTCACTCTTCTTCGTTGACCCACCTGGGCTTCCCGATACGCATTCGCTGCGCTCATGCCATCGGGACAGGCTTCTCGCCCAGTCTCCTTCCCGCCCTCTCCCTCTCTCCCCCTCCCGCCCTCAACAAAAATGCCGCTTTTCGCGGCATTTTTGTTGACCCACCTGGGCTCGAACCAGGACTCTGCGGAACCAAAATCCGACGTGTTGCCAATTACAACAACCTATTTCGGGGCGTCCTGATTGAAAAGCGTCGGCGACGGCTCTTCAAAAAGCGAGGGATGCTCCTCCTCAAATCTCTTCACAATAGCTTTCATGATCGTCTCCCTCAGGAATTCCGACTTGTTTTTAATCCTGAACCTGCTGCAATAGACGCTGAGAGCTCTCATCTCCCTGTTGTTCAGCATGACGGAGAGCCTGTTGGTCCGGCGTAAACGCTCTTCCTTGTATGTGGAATGCCTCACTGCAATGAATGGCTGATTTGCATGCAAAAATATGAAATCGGAACTACCCCGCGAACATGCTTTTATCAGAGGTTTTGAACATAAAAAAAAAGTCAGTTCATATATGACTGACTATCTGGTCGTTACAATATTGACAACTTTAGCTCTTATAGCCCCCGGCGATAAGCCGTCGGCTTATCGCTGCCCCCTGAAGGGGGCTTAAAATCAACCACTTATTTTAATTAGTATTCGGTTTTAGACCCCCTTTAGGGGGTGCTGCGAAGCAGCGGGGGTTTTACCCTTTAGGTGGGGGGTCAGGTCTCCGGGGCTGGGGGGTTAAGCCTTGTTTGCGCTCCCCAGAACGTTTACAACCTTATGCATATAAAGCTCCTTCAGCTTGTCGCGGGCAGGACCAAGGTAATTGCGCGGATCGAATTCGCCCGGCTTCTCCCAGAGAATTTTCCGGACAGCAGCTGTCATGGCAAGACGGCCATCACTGTCGATGTTGATCTTGCAGACTGCCGATGCTGCAGCCCTGCGAAGCTGATCTTCAGAAACACCGGCCGTGTTTTCCATCTTGCCTCCATACTTATTGATCTCATCTACAATTTCCTGGGGTACCGATGAGGCTCCATGAAGAACTATCGGGAAGCCGGGGATCATTTTTTCACATCCTTCGAGAATATCGAACCGCAGCGGTGGAGGCAGTTCTCCCGGTTTTACCTTGAACTTGAATGCTCCGTGTGAAGTCCCTATCGAAATGGCAAGTGAATCAACTCCTGTCTTCTTTACAAAATCCTCAACCTCTTCAGGTCTTGTATATGATGTGTGCTCTGATGATACTTCATCTTCAATGCCGGCCAGAACGCCAAGCTCGCCCTCAACAGTTACATCAAACTGGTGCGCATAATCAACAACCTGTTTGGTCAGCCTTACGTTTTCCTCATAGGGAAAATGCGAGCCGTCGATCATCACAGAGGAAAAACCGGTTTCGATACACGATTTGCATGTTTCAAATGAATCGCCATGATCGAGGTGCAGCACTATCGGTATGGGATATCCGAGTTCCTTTGCATATTCCACAGCACCCTTGGCAAGATACTGGAGAAGCGTCTGGTTAGCATATTTCCTTGCTCCCTTCGACACCTGCAGGATTACCGGTGATTTTTTTTCCACGCATGCGGCTATTATTGCCTGAAGCTGTTCAAGATTATTGAAATTGAATGCCGGAATGGCATATCCGCCTTTCACCGCAGCTTTAAACAATTCTTTCGAATTTACTAACGCTAATTCCTTATAATGTATCATGTTCTTAATGTTTTAAATGGCGGCACAAGTTAATTATTTTAGATTTATCTGCCGGAAAATTAAGATATTATTTATCTTCGTACCCTTGTTAAAAACTACAAAACCGAACTGCAATGCAACATTGACTTTATAATATCGTATTTGTCATTGAGTTCACGGGGATCATTGTAAACAAAATATATACAGATGAAAAAATTCCTGTTATTGATGTCGGCATTCCTTTTTCTGGCTGCCATTGCCGGTTTTTCACAGGCAAAGGAGTGGCCGCTTGAAGAGTGCATAAAGTATGCCATTGATAATAATATCCAGATTAAACAGCAGGTTCTCCAGACCAGGTACCAGGAGAACACTCTTGCCCAGTCAAAACTTAATTTGCTGCCGACGCTTAATGGCCAGGCCTCTCATAATTATTCTTTCGGACGGGTACTCGACGAAACATCATATGAGTTCAAGAATCAAAACAGCCAGTCGAACAACTTCTATGCCGGAGGCAACACCAATCTTTTCAATGGCCTGCAGAACTATAACACAATCCGGAAGAATAAAAATCAGCTTCTTGCCAGTGAACTCGATCTGCAGAATATTAAGGATAACATCTCCCTTAACATTGCTCTTGCTTATCTCCAGATACTGCTTAATAACGAGCTTGTTGCCACTACCGGCAACCAGCTGCAGATAACTAAGCAGCAGATCGAAAAAACCAGGAAAATGTTCAACGCGGGAAGTGTCGCAAAAGGCAATCTCCTTCAGATCGAAGCACAGGCAGCGGGCGAGGAGCTGCAGCTTATAAATCTTCAGAATCAGCTTGACATTTCCTATCTTACCCTTACACAGATGCTTGAGCTTAAAACTCCTGAGGGCTTCAGGATCGTGACGCCGGAAATAAGCATCGATACAAATACGGTAATAACGGGGAAGGTAGAAGATATTTATGCACAGGCACAGGGAATACGCCCTGAAATAAAGAGTGCCGAGCTCAATCTTATGGCCAGTGAATATGATCTTAAAATCGCTAAAGGAGGCAGGAGTCCAAGACTTTCCATGAGCCATTCATTCAACACCAGGTATTCCGACCTTGCTATTAAGCCCAGCGCTCCGCTGGAAGATTATGCTTTCGGGCAACAGCTTAATGATAACATTAACTATGGTGTCGGATTCTCTCTCAGCATCCCAATACTTAACGGCTGGCAGGTGAACAAGAACATAGCCAATTCCAGGATCAACATTGAAAATTACCGTTACACTCTTGAAGCACAGAAAAAACAGCTGTACAAGAACATCCAGCAGGCTTATGCCGACGCTGTTGCTGCTCTCAAGAAATTCAGTGCCAGCATGAAAGCAGTAGTTTCAATGCAGGAATCTTTCAGGTATACCGAGCAGAAATTCAATGTTGGAATGGTAACCCCGGTCGATTACAATGCTGCCAAGACGCAGCTTCTGAATGCACAATCCGATATGGCACAGGCAAAATATGAGTTTATCTTCAAGACCAAGGTTCTTGATTTCTATAAAGGATTACCACTTACACTAAATCAATAAAACAACCCGGAAAAGCTAAATATTATGAAAAAGAATAAAATATTAAAGATCCTCATCGCTGTAGTAGTGCTCCTTCTGGTTTTCGCAGTAATAGGGAAGAAAGCAGGCTGGTTTGGAAAGGCAGTGACAGTAAAGGTTGCTGTTGAGAATGCAGAAAAAAGACGTATCACCGAAACTATTACCGCAAACGGAAAGATCCAGCCCGAGAAAGAGGTAAAGATCACTCCCGATGTGTCGGGTGAGATAGTTGAACTTACAGTAAAGGAAGGTGATCCCGTTGAAAAGGGACAGCTTCTTCTCAGGATAAAACCAGATATTTATATTTCTCAGAAGGATCGTTCTCTGGCAGCTATAAGCTCCGCCCGTGCACGTCTTGCGCAGGCTGAAGCTCAGTTCACACAGGCTGAATTATCATTTAACAGGACCAAACAGCTGTGGAGCGAGCAGACCATTTCAAAATCGGAATTTGAACAGGCTGAAGCTTCATACAATGTGGCAAAGTCCGAGGTCGATGCTGCAAAATTCTCAGTGGTCAGCGCTGAAGCATCTGTCAAAGAGGCAAATGAGAACCTTATCAAAACATCTATCTATTCTCCGATGACCGGAACAGTATCAATGCTTCTCGTTGAGCTTGGTGAAAGGGTTGCCGGCACCAACCTGATGGCAGGAACTGAAATAATGCGCATTGCAGATCTTTCACGCATGGAGGCCCAGGTGGAGGTTAATGAGAACGATATTGTAAGGGTTAAGCTGAATGATACCGCTTTCATAGAAGTTGATGCTTATCTCGATGAGAAATTCCGGGGTGTCGTTACCGAAATGGCCAATTCAGCTAAAACTACTGGTGTCTCAGCAGACCAGGTGACTAATTTTGATGTCAAGATCTTTATTCTTCCTTCATCATATGATAAGTTCACTCAAAAAGGGATCAATCCTTTCAGGCCGGGGATGTCAACTACAGTCGAAATTCTGACAGAAACAAAGGAGGGCATAATAACCGTTCCGATACAGGCTGTCACAACACGCACCGATACAACTAAAACTGCTGTCACCGCTGCCGATGAGGAGATCCGTACCCTTGTATTTGTAACTGACGGAACTTATGCAATGGCAAAGGATATAAAGACAGGCATTCAGGATAACAATTATATTGAAATCACAATGGGAATTGAGGATAGTGCCCGGGTTATTTCTGCACCTTTCAGCGCTATCAGCAAGAAATTATCCGACAGCACGCTGATCGAGATTGTCAAGAAAGAAGATCTGTATAAAGAGAAATAAGTCGGGGAATCTCCTGAAAACCAATGATATTATGTCTTGAGACAGCCACTTCTCTTTGTTCCGTTGCTCTTTGCGACAGGAAAGGAGTTGTTGCTCTGAAGGAGGGTGGTGAAGGCAGGTCGCATGCTTCAGAACTTACGGTTTTTATTGACAGGATCCTGAAAGATTCGGGAATAAAAGCAGACCAGCTTGAGGCAGTTGCAGTAAGCAAGGGACCTGGTTCATATACCGGCCTGAGGATAGGCGTTTCGGCAGCCAAGGGTATTACATATGCATCATCAATCCCCCTTATCGGTATCGATACAACATTATCTATGTACCTCGGTTTTTACGGGATAGCCAGGGATAAGTACGGGATAAACCAATCTGATCTTTTTTGTCCTGCCCTTGACGCAAGAAGAATGGAAATATATTATTCCGTTTTTGATGCATCCGGCAGGATTGTTAAAACTGTCTGTGCAGAGGTCGTCGACACTGATTTTTTAAGCGATCTTCCGGCTTCATCCAGGATATTTATTTTCGGCGACGGTTCAGCTAAATGCAGAGGAGTCGTCAGAAGTGAAAATATTTTTATTGAATGTGATTTCAGAATATCTGCTACATATATGAGGAGTGCGGCTTATGATGCTCTCGACAACAAACACTTTGAGGATGTTGCCTATTTTGAACCTTTTTACCTGAAGGATTTTTTAACTTCAAAACCCGTAAAGAATATTCCTGGAAAATAATTGGCCCGTAAATTGTCGTTGGCATTAAAACAATGAGAAAACTGATTTCTTTAACCGGCCTTATCTTACTGCTGCTATTTCCTGCAGCCGGTCAGATCATCTCATATCAGCCCGGGGAAAGAGTCAATTATGTGGTTCATTACGGTGCCATTAACGGAGGAGAGGCTATTCTTGAAATTGTCAGTGATACTTCGTTCGGCAGAGAGCTGTGGCATGCCAGAATGGATGCAAGAACGACCGGCATTGCAGATGCTCTTTTTCGTGTCAGGGATATCTATGAAGCCTATATCGATCCCGAAACAGAGCTTCCTGTCCGCTCTGTCAGAAATATAAGAGAAGGCCGATACAAAAGATATAATGTGGTCCTGTTTGATCATACTTCACGACAGGATTCCGCAATTCTCACGAGCAACCTCACAGGTATTCACATCACACAGCAGGGGATACATGATATCCTTTCATGCTTCTACTGGTTCCGGAATCATGTTCTTCCTGATATAAAAAATGTAAAAAGAGGTGATGTCATTGAGATCATGACCTGGTTCACTGATGAACTCTATCCCATCAGGATGAAATATATTGGCAATGAAGAGGTTAAAACAAAAGTCGGCAGGATAAAATGTTATAAGTTCAATCCTGTGACAGAAACCGGGAGACTTTTCAAAACCGAGGAAGATGTTTCATTCTGGTTCTCTGCTGATAAAAATTTTTTACCGGTTAAGATTCGTTTTGATATCTTTGTGGGGGCGTTTATGGTGGAAGTAGTCAGCTATGAAGGATTGCTTTACCCGCTGGAAATAAAAAAGAAATAACTAATTTTATAAGAATCGGTTGAACATTTATGGCAAGTACTGCAGACTTCAGGAATGGGATGGTCATTGAATTCAACAATGACCTGTATGTGATAGTTCAGTTTCAGCATGTAAAACCCGGCAAAGGCCCGGCATTCGTGCGGACAAAGCTGAAGAGTATTAAAACGGGAAGGGTAATTGACAATACATTTAACTCAGGCGTGAAGGTCAATGTGGCCAGGGTTGAGAGAAGGCCTTATCAGTACTTATATAAAGATGATATAGGTTACTATTTCATGCATCTCGAAACATATGAACAGATACATGTCGAAGAGCATATAATCGACTACCCGGAGTTCCTTCTCGAAAATCAGAATGTCGAGGTGGTTGTTCATGCCGATACCGAGAATGTCCTCTCTGTGGAGCTTCCTCAGTTTGTGACAATGGAGATTGTCTATTCAGAACCCGGCCTAAGGGGAGATACCGCTACCAACACCCTGAAACCGGCAAAACTTGAAAACGGGACCATGGTTAATGTTCCCCTGTTCGTAAACACCGGCGATAAGATAAGGGTTGAGGTTGCTACAAAATATTACATGGACAGGGTGAAAGGATAAGTCAGAAAATGGAAGATAAGAAGGTTTCAAATGACAGGATCAAGATCCTCAAGTTCAAGCTTGAGTCTCTGCTTGATATTACCCTGTCGATCAATGCCAACCTTCCGACAGAAGTCCTCCTCTCAAAATACGAATCAATTCTCAGGGAAAATCTGGGCATAGGCAAGATCCTGATTTTCAAACGTTCCGGAACATGGGAGTGCCTGATGAACGGAGGCTTTCCGAAACAAATGGAAACTATTGATGTCGAACGCCGTCTAATGGGTTTTGATGATATCACATACGTATCGGCAGACATGGGTTTCGAGGCAGTTGACATTATTGTCCCGGTATTCAACAACAATGAACCTGTCGCCTACCTTTTCATTGGAGATATCGAGGAAGAAGGCGAAGGCATGAGCCCTGTGCTGAAACATCTGAATTTTATCCAGACCATATCAAGCATAATTATCGTTGCCATTGAAAATATCAGGCTGCAGAAAGAGAGTCTTCGCCAGGAAGCAATGAAAAAAGAGCTTGAGCTTGCAGCCAGGATGCAAAAAATGCTTATCCCCGATAACAGGCGTATGCCAAAGAATCCCGATATCATTGTTAACGGATTCTATTTCCCTCATTATGAAGTCGGTGGCGATTATTATGACTGCCTCAGATTGTCTGACAGAAGGACAGGATTCTGCATTGCCGATGTTTCAGGAAAGGGGATCTCTGCAGCTATCCTGATGTCAAACTTCCAGGCAAGCCTGAGGGCTCTTCTTACGTCTGAAATTGACCTGGAACAACTGATACATAAACTCAATGCCATAGTGGTTGCAAACGCGGCAGGCGAGAAATTCATTACATTTTTCGTTGCCCGGTACGATAACAAAACCAAAGTGCTGGAATATATAAATGCAGCGCATAATCCTCCTGTCCTTTACAATACCATATCGGGCGATATCATACATATCCAGGCTTCATGTGTCGGCATAGGGATGCTTGATGAGATCCCTGTTGTTAAAAAGAGTGAGATTACTATTAAAGGATTCAACAAGATCGTCTGCTATACCGACGGCCTTTCGGAGCTGAAGGGAGATGACGGAGAAGATATCGGAACAAAAGAGATCATTAAATTCATTTCAAATAAAGATCCTCTTGATCAGAATATTCAGTCAATGATAAAGCATCTCGGAATCCCCGATACGAATCCATACCTTTTTGATGACGTCTCTGTTATTGTTGCCGAGCTGAGATAATCAGATCACCCGGATCAGGAAATAATTCTTTTTCCCTTTTTGAATAAGCAGATATTTTTTATTGAGCAGATGTTCCTTCCTGACCATCATTTCAGGATCTTCTATTTTGATCTTGTTAAGGCTCACGCCGCCTCCCTGCACAAGACGTCTCAGGTCTCCCTTTGAAGGGAAAACCTGTGAATGTTCTGCACAAAGAGAGGAGAACGAAACACCTGCCGAAATTATTTCCTTCTTCACATCAAATGAAGGAACTCCCTCGAAAACAGAAAGGAAAGTGTTTTCATTCATTTTCATGAGCGAATCCGTGGTACCCTTTCCAAAAAGTATCTGTGATGCCCCGATGGCAGAATCAAGATCCTCGCGTGAATGGACCGTCACGGTAACCTCTTCTGCAAGCCTTTTCTGAAGAATTCTCTCATGTGGCGATTTATTGTGCTCTGCAACAAGGTTCTCTATTTCTTCCTTCCCAAGAAGCGTGAATATTTTAATGTACCGTACAGCGTCGTCGTCGGACACATTAAGCCAGAACTGATAAAAGTGATACGGTGATGTCTTTTCAGGATCGAGCCAGACGTTACCCGATTCTGTCTTGCCGAACTTGGAGCCGTCGGATTTTGTTATCAGAGGACAGGTAAGCGCAAATGCTTCTCCTCCTGTTTTACGTCTGATAAGCTCAGTGCCGGTTACAATGTTACCCCACTGGTCCGATCCTCCCATCTGGAGCCTGCATCCCATCTTCTCATAGAGGTGGAGAAAATCAGTTCCCTGTACTAGCTGATATGAGAATTCAGTGTAAGACATTCCCTCTTTTGCATCTGTGCCGAGACGTTTTTTTACCGAGTCCTTGGCCATCATGTAGTTTACGGAAATATGCTTTCCTATGTCGCGGATGAATCCCAGGTATGTAAACTCCTTCATCCAGTCATAATTGTTTACCATGATGGCCCTGTTCTTCCTGTCCGACTGAAAATCGAGGAATTTAGACAGTTGTTTCCTGATCCCTTCCTGGTTGATTCGTAATGTGGTTTCATCGAGAAGGCTTCTTTCTTCAGATCTTCCTGACGGATCGCCTATCATTCCTGTAGCGCCGCCTATCAGTGCAATAGGAATATGCCCGGCGCGCTGAAAGTGTGTCAGCAGCATCACCTGAACCATATGGCCGATGTGAAGAGAGTCGGATGTGGGATCAAATCCTATGTACCCGGATGTGATTTCTTTACCGAGCAGATCCTCTGTCCCGGGCATGATATCGTGAATCATGCCTCTCCATTTCAGTTCTTCAACAAAATTCATTTTCACTTTTTTGAGAATTGCAAATATAGTAAAGAGCTTTAAATTGATACTACCGTTGAGTCCGGTTCATGCACGGGAGCTGTCTGCTTTTTAAGCCTGTCGAAGCTTTTCTTCAGGTCGCCTTCTCCTATTACCGGAAAAATTGAGGGAACAATATCGGATATCGGGGCATAGAATCTGGATTCATCGACAGCCTTCGGGAGAAAAGGCCGGCGCGCATCGATGGCATTGAATATTGTGAATATAACGCTCAATATCAGAATGTTTTTAACTGCCCCGAAGGCCATTCCAAGAAGCCGGTTAAGAAATCCGATGGATACTGCATCGACCACCTTATCAGCCATTACCCCGATGAAATGGATAACTACCACTATTGCGCAGAATGTAATTACAAATGCAATTATCCCGACATACTGGCCTGACATATCGAACCACTCGTAAAGTTTTTCTGCAGTGAATGTCGAAAATTTTATTGCACCCCATATTCCGAGTATGAGTCCGACAAGAGATGCAACTTCCTTAACTAGTCCGTGTGAAAATCCGGATATTACTGACAGCACGATCATTATAACAATAAAGAAATCAATCCAGTTCATTCTGTAATGTTTGAGCTTGTGAAATTATGAAAGAAAGCGGATTATTCAAAATGGGAGGGCGGGAGGGAGGAAGGGCGAAAGGGAGGAAGGGGGAGAAGTGCAAATAAAGTAAATCCCCTCCCGGGAGAGCTTGTCCCGCGAAGTTTTAACTAAGCGGGAGGTTGGGGTGGGTTCTTTTTTTTATTTTTACTCCCAATATGAACATAAAAGTGTATATCGCCGGTCTGTTGTTGTTCCTGTCACCGTTGGCAATTGCACAGACAGACAGGAAGGCTGC
>JALONV010000152.1 GCA_025454755.1 Bacteroidales bacterium
CGTGAGTCAACATTTATCTTCGACGGTGTGAAGAGTGACGGAACCCCAAACGATATAGTACGCGGCGGACCAAATGATCCTTTTGCACTTCAGGCTCTTCATACAAATGTGCTCACAAATATTGATGAGTATTATATCTTCGAAAATTCATTTGTCAAGCTTCGTGAGCTTTCGCTGAAATATCAGCCTTCAAAGAAGCTGTTCAAAAAAGTTGACCTGGGGATTTCCGTTTTTGCAAGGAACATACTTCTCTGGACCGTCTATCCTAATCTCGATCCTGAATCGAGCCAGGGTAACACAAACATGGGTGGTTCATTTGAAAGGTTCACAGTACCCCAGACGACCAGCTTTGGTTTTAATCTTGATTTAACTTTCTAATTATAAATGTCATGAGAAAAGTACTTTATATATTGTTTACTGCAGTACTGGCTTTATCACTCTGGTCTTGCTCGGAATCCATTATGGATGAGATTAATAAGAACGTCAATGATCCGACCGAAATGACGTCTGACCTTATTATTACAGACGCAATGACTACCAGCGCTTTCAGTGTAGCCGGAGGAGATTTTGCATTTTATGCATCAATTTATATTGAGCATAATGCCGGTACATGGGGTCAGTTCTATAATGCAGATATCAGATCTTCACAGCCTTCAAGCTCAACAACGTATAACAATACCTGGAATGCGATTTATGCAAACCTGTATCCTTTGAAAATAGTACGTGATAAATGCTCTGAGGGCGGTTCAGAAGCAGGCAACTACCATACCCTTGGTATTGCAGAGATCCTTATTGCATATAACCTGGCATCACTTACTGATGCAATGGGAGATGTACCATGGTCAGAAGCACTCAAACCAGGTGTTGTATTTACTCCTGTCCTTGACAAACAGGAAGATATATATGATGAAATATTTGAATTGCTTGATGATGCCATCGCCAACCTGGGAAAAGCAACAATTTTCCCTTCACTGGGAGGACAGGATCTTATATATGGCGGCGATACCGACCTGTGGACAAAATTTGCCTATGGACTTAAGGCCAGGTATAAAATGCGTTTATCGCTTAAGGCTCCGGCGTATGCCGATGTCATAACACTTGCAAACCAGTCTTTCGCTTCCAGCGATGAACAGGCTCAGTTCAATTATAATGGCAATACCTCGCAAAGTCCCTATTATTCCATGTTCCAGGACAGGGATTACTATAGCGCCAGCCAGAGCCTGCATACCAAGCTTACAGCGAGGAGCGACCCCAGAGATGCTGTCTTTTTTATGCCTCACCCAAATGCAGGTGGTGGTCTGGTATTTGCTCCTAACGGAACAGCAAACCAGGTACAGGGTTTCTATTCAATTTCAGCGATAAGCACGATAACCGCACCTACTTACCTCCTTAGCTATCACGAACTAGAGTTTTTGAAAGCAGAAGCGTATGTAAGGTCAGGCAATCTGGCTCTGGCCGATACCGCACTTCGTAAAGGTGTCACAGCTGCATTCCAGAAAGTAAATATAGGACTCACTGCAGCACAGGCTGTGAGTTACTTCAACAGCAGTGTAAGGCCCAGATTTACCGCAAATCCCCTGTCGGAAGTGATGAATCAGAAATACATTGCTTTTTACGAGGAAGAAGCTTTGGAAGCCTATAACGATTACAGACGTTTAAAGGCAATGGGCAATAATGTGATCCAGCTGGATAATCCTTTGAATACAAACCGTTTCCCCTTACGTTGTTCGTACGGATCAAGTGATGTTACTACAAACGCTAATATCCGTGAAGCCTATGGCGACGGCATGTATGTTTATACTGACAATGTATGGTGGGCAGGAGGTACGCGATAAGTTCCGGGTATTGTTGTTTAACTATTAAAAACATTAAAAATGAAAAAGATTAAAATATTAGGATTTATCGTAATACTGATGATGTATTCAATCAGTTGTGAAGAACTTCCGGATCCGGCAGGAGAGAGGGGTGTTGCAGTTGTTCCTGGCATCATAAACCTTAATCCGGGCGTTTTCGATGTAAACGATCTCCAGAATGCATATGTGCAGTTCACAGTTATACTGCCGGCAGGAGTAACTGTACCCAACGCTACTTTAATAGGTTCTTACAATAATAATCATGCAGATGTAACCATAAAGGAGCTTTCCACATTCCCGGCTGTCGTCAATATTACATCAGTTGATGCTGCGCAGAAACTGGGAATTGCCCTTGCCGATATTGAAAGGGGTGATGTTTTTGATTTTGAGCTGTTGATAACCACTGATGGCCGCACTACAAGGTCTACTCCTCTGGTAATTCCTGTAGCCTGTGTCTATACAACAGCAATGTCTACCGGAAGTTTTCATTCGGTATCGGAAGACTGGAACAGCGAGGGAGATATCACTATTACAGCAGATCCCGGAGATCCTTACAAGCTTTATGTCACAGGTCTTGAAGAAATGGAAGGCCTTGTTGAAGACCTCGGTCCGCTGGTTATGTATGTCGATCCGGTTACTTATGCTGTTAATGTTCCGCGTAAAGCAATTGCTTCGGATGCATGGGGTCTTCATAATATAGCTTATGAAGGCTCAGGTACTTTCAGCACTTGTGACGGGATCTACACAATGAGTTTCGAAATTTCAGTCGATGAAGGTTCCTGGGGAGCTAATGGTTTTATTTTTACCAAAAACTAAAGACTAAATTAAGTTACTTTATAGAGGCTGGCCTTAACGGTCAGCCTCTTTTTATTGAATAGAAATTAGTATTATTCATTTGTCCGGTAAATAATTACTGCTATCTTTGCACCCACAATTTTAAAAACAGGTAAATAAAAAAAGCGTAATAATTAATGGCAGTTAAAATCAGATTAGCTAGGAAAGGCCGCAAGAAACTGGCCTACTACCACATCGTGGTAGCTGATAGCAGGTCGCCACGGGATGGCAACTATCGAACTCGATTTCGACAAGGCTCTCGGTTGGCTGCAAAATGGCGCAATGCCCTCTGAAACATGCAGGGCTATCCTGTCTTACAAAGGTGTTCTTATTAAGAAGCATCTTCTTGATGGAGTAAAAAAAGGTGCTTTCGACGATGCTGAAGCCACGAGGCGTTTTGAAGAGTGGATGAAGCAGAATGAGTCAAAAATTGAATCAAAGAAATCAGGCCTTGAGAAATCAAAGGATGACGAGCTTGTGAACAAGCTTGCAGCTGAGAAGAAGATCAACGA
>JALONV010000153.1 GCA_025454755.1 Bacteroidales bacterium
GGATGTGATCCTTGAGGATATGAAATGGTGCAAGGAAAACAATGTTGATTATGTTCCGTGTGTTTGTCCCGGATTCAGCTGGCATAACCTCAGTGTAAGACAATTCCCTGACGATATCAAGCCTGTCGGATCGATACCCAGGCAGGGAGGCCGGTTCTACTGGCAACAGATGTCGACTGCTATTCTTGCCGGAGCTGAAATGATTTATGTGGCAATGTTTGATGAGGTGAATGAGGGTACGGCAATTTTCAAAATAAGTGACAACCCTCCGGTACACGAAACAACACTTTTTGTAAAAAATGACGGGAAACCATCAGATCATTATTTATGGCTTACAGGAGAAGCTTCAAAGATGCTGAAAAGGCAAAAACCGCTGACACTGCAGATGCCTAAGAGATAATGGGTGAGCAGGATACATTCAACAATTTGATCAATATTGGCCTGGTTATTTTTAGGTTGATTACTTTTTTATAATGCTAAAGATCATCTAGGTGGGCAATTGTTGTAAAAGACTTTGGGTAATCTTCATTATATAATGATCTGTATTCCCTCGAGAACTGATCATATACCTCTTTAGCTACAGTATGCCTGCCTAATACGATCAGGGCTTTACATTTATTTTCCATTGCCTCCTCATTCATGCTGTCGAAGTTGAGTATAGAATCAGATACCTGAATAACGTGTTCAGGCTGGTCTTTAATCACAAGAATTCTTTCATATTTTACAAGCCTGTCTATCATTTCATTAGATACAGCAACCTTGAATTCATCAAGCCATTTATATTTTAAGTTACTTAAAAATGGACCCTTTTGGCTTAACTCAATTAACTTCAGAATGTCAGGGTTTAGCAGCTCTGTTCTTCCGCTTGTGATTTTAATAAATTCATAATAATCATTGACTATATGTATGTTTTTATAATCAATTTTCCAGTACCCGGTAGTTTTATAAGACAACTCGCAGCAGAAATCTTCGGTAAGTATGGCCCTCAGCTTGGCTATATTTACTGCTTTATTGTTCTGGGCACTTCTGTCAGAAAATCCATGCCAGAGGATCTCTACTATCTTTTCATTTGAGATGCCAATATCATTTTTAACTGAGTTGAACCAGATCAGTAAGAAAAGCTCCTTGAGGAGAGGAGTGAATTTTCTTGTAATATCCACACCTGAGCCATTAATAACCTGAAAATCTCCAAAGAAGTGGACATGACATGCTTCTCCTTTAAGATGTGAATTAAAATTATCTGACGGTGAAGATTTTTCCTGTATAATCTTTTTTAAGCCCTGGTTGCTCCTCTTTCTCAGATAAATCAATGTCACAACCAGAATAGCTGCAAGGGCCAGGAATCCTGAAATAATAATTGACAGTGGGACCCCTGATCTGTTAAGATCTCTACCGTCGCGATTCATGTCGGGAGGAAATCCCAGTGAGTATATCTTAATACTTGATTTTCCTTCTTCATTTTGGAGAGTCACCCCAAGCAGCTTATTATTTTGTTTGCAGTAAAACAGATCGGAATAGGAGACAATATCGAGAAACTGATATGGGATCTGGTTGCCCATAAATGTGATCTCCGGTGTGTTTAGCGAGCCCTTTATCAATTGAAGATAGCCTTTATACTTAAATATGGGGAATCCAAGAACATAAAAGGCCCTTTCTTCAGGAATGATTACCATGGAATTAGAAAATGCAAAATCTTCATCGGGAGATGGGATCTCAAACTTCTTGTTAAAAGTACGGGTTTTCAGAGAAAATGCCATCAGGTCATAAAAACTGTGAGGATTTAGAATTTGTTCGCCTGTAGTACTTCCAAATCCACCCAGAAAATAAATAGTATCATTAAGGTAACCTGAGGCAGACAGATACCTGGGACTGAAAAAGTCGCCGCCTGTTTTCAGAACTTCCATTTTATCAGTATGCAAATCGTACCTCTGAACAAGGTTCTTATATCTATGGTGACCGTATCCCCCGAAGAAATAGACAGAGCTGTCGGATGTTGAAAGATGTTTATTATAATGTTCAAAATCTGAATCCTTCAAGTTGGCTTCCAGGTCTTTCGACCAGGTAAGACTATTGAAATCAAAAACGGAAACAGAGGGCTTATCGATATCCAGGCAATAGAGAAGGTCTGTTTGACTATCATATATTGCCTGTCGATGTGGTAACAGATTTGAATTTATATTTTTTGGAATGAACCTTGTTTCTAAATTGTTTTTGACAGAATATCTCAAAATTTCATTTGGGCCTGCAATAATTAATTCCTCGTTTTCCCCGTCAAATGCTAATTGTAAATTACCTTCAGTTTCAAGAGAATATAATTCTTTCCAGTAGTAGTGCTCAGATTTCAGCCATAGAGGCTGGACAACTGAAGCCTGGCTTTTGGCTACTATATCTTTCGCAAAGTTGCCTGATAGCTCATCCAGTGGCCAGTGATGAGTAATCCTGTTAGCTTCTGTGATTTTAATATCCCTGATATTCATCGCCGGAACATCAGTCGTCCTGTAATTTTCATAATTGCAAAGACCAAAGGACAATCCCGCTTTATCTCCCTTCCTGATAGCTAATCCGTCAACGGTCAGGGATGTATCCGGCAGAATAATATCAATTTTATTATTCTCTATATCGAATACGAACCTGAAATCTGTCCAGTCCGAGCAAAGTTCGCTGAACTCAGTATTAATTTTTAAAAGAAGCTTTTGTCCCTGGACAAAGGTAAAATAAGTGTTATTTATGCCATCGTAGGTAAAGATAAGGTCAATATTTTTATTGCCGGAAATCAGTCTGAAGACATAACCAAAATATTGACTCTCATTTGACCTTAGATTAAAACTGAATGAGAGTTCAAATTCATCTTTAACAGGTAAAAGCTTATCGGGGGTCAGGTTTAATCCGGTCCGGAGATCTTTCGATTTCCCATAT
>JALONV010000154.1 GCA_025454755.1 Bacteroidales bacterium
TCTGCTGCACACGAAAAGGAACATCTCGATAAAGCGATAAAAGCTTTCGAAAAAGTCGGAAAAAAACTGGGAATATTAAAATAAAAATCTGCGTTTATCTGCGGAATCTGCGGGGAAATCTTGTCCCGCAGATCACGCTGATTTTCGCAGATAGGCGAACATTTCTGCAGATCATCCACATTTGGAGTGCCCGCAGTCCTTGCAGATCAGGCATCCTTCTTCATAGACCAGGTTCTCGGAACCGCATTCGCATTTTCCCTTGGCCTTGGTGCCGTTGGGAATATACTTTTTCAGTGCGCGCTCCACACCGTTTTTCCAGTTGTTGATCGACTCGCTGTCGAGGTTAAGTGACTGTATCAGGTTTACAACATCAGCTATAGGCATTTCATGCCTTAGCACACCGGAAATAAGTTTTGCATAGTTCCAGAATTCAGGCTGGAATGTATGTGACAATCCCCCGATAATTTTTTTGTATCCGTACTTGTCGGTATACTGGAAATCGTAACGGGTCTTTCCCTCTTCATTTCTGGTTTTTATGATCTGTCCCTTTACTATGCTTCTGGGAATAGGGAATATTTCCTCATCAGCCATACCAGTAAATATCTCATAGGGTTTGCCGTCTTTAAGACCGACAAACGCAACCCACTTCTCTTCATTTATATTGAACCTGATTACGTCGCAGTCGAGGACTTTAGGACGCTTCGGCCTTTCCTTCATTGTTTCAGGCTTGCCTGTGATCAGCACGCCATCCCTGGAACCGTCACGATAAACTGTAGCTCCCTTGCATCCTGATTTCCAGGCTGTGAGATAAAGCTCGCTTACAAGATCTTCTTTCACATCGGCGGGGAGGTTTATTGTGACACTGATTGAATGATCAACCCATTTCTGAATGGCTCCCTGCATTTTCACCTTGGCTATCCAGTCGACATCGTTGGCAGTTGCCTTGTAATAAGGAGATTTTGCAATTATCTTTTCTATATCTTCATCATCCATTGACCTTAGTTTCTCCGGATCATACCCGTTAATCTTCAGCCAGTCGACGAACTTATGATGAAATACATAAAACTCTTCCCATGAATCACCAATCCCATCCTTGAATGTTACTTTCACATCCAGGTCATTGGGATTGACTTTTCTGCGCCGCTTGTAGAAAACAGAAAAAATCGGTTCAATACCTGAGGTGGTTTGTGTCATCAGGCTTGTGGTACCGGTTGGAGCTATTGTCAGAAGGGCAATATTTCTTCTTCCGAATTTAATCATGTTATTATACATAACCGGATCGGCTTCCTTCATCCTTAATATAAACGGATTATTTTTCTCCCGTTCCGAATCATATATTGTAAACGGGCCTCTCTCCTTTGCCAGATAAGTTGATGACTTATAAACCTCGAGAGCAAGTGTTTTATGAACTTCGACTGAAAAATTCGTTGCTTCCGCGGTACCGTATCTCAATCCGAGTGCAGCCAGCATGTCTCCTTCAGCTGTTATGCCTATTCCGGTCCTTCTTCCCTCTTCTGATTTCTTTCTGATGTTTTTCCAGAGATCCCTTTCCGCTCTTTTCAGTTCATCGACTTCCGGATCTGCATCGATTTTTGCAAGTATTGCATCTATCTTTTCCATTTCAAGGTCGATGATATCATCCATCATTCTTTGTGCAAGACCGACATGCTCCTTATAGAGTTCAAAATCAAACCTGGCGTTTTTGGTGAATGGGGCTTTCACATAGCTGTAGAGGTTGATGGCAAGCAGGCGGCAGGAGTCGTACGGACACAAAGGTATTTCCCCGCACGGATTCGTAGATACTGTTGCAAAACCAAGATCGGCATAGCAGTCCGGAACGCTCTCCCGGATAATTGTATCCCAGAACAGGACTCCGGGTTCAGCAGACTTCCAGGCATTGTGGATGATCTTCGACCACAGTTGGTTTGCCTCAATATCGTTTACAAATTTCGGATTATCAGAATTTATTGGATACTGCTGGCGGAAAATGGTTTTCTCCTCGACAGCCTTCATGAATTCATCGGTGATCTTGACCGATACGTTTGCACCTGTCACTTTGCCGGATTCGAGCTTGGCATCGATGAATTTTCCTGAATCAGGATGTTTGATGGAGATTGACAGCATCAGGGCACCTCTTCTCCCGTCCTGTGCCACCTCGCGTGTGGAGTTTGAGTAGCGTTCCATAAACGGTACAACTCCCGTCGAAGTAAGTGCGCTGTTAAGAACGGGCGTGCCTTTAGGCCGGATATGCGACAGGTCGTGACCAACACCCCCGCGACGCTTCATAAGCTGTACCTGCTCCTGGTCGATCTTCATTATGCCGCCATAGGAATCTGAACTTCCATCGTTGCCAATTACAAAGCAGTTGGACAATGAGGCTATCTGGAAATCGTTGCCTATTCCGGTCATCGGCCCTCCCTGCGGAACTATAAAAGTAAAATCCTTAAGTACGCTATATATCAGATCTTCAGGGAGAGGATTTTTATATTTCAGTTCGACTCTGTGTATTTCACTGGCAAGCCGGTGGTGCATATCATCGGGAGTCTTCTCATAAAGATTTCCGAAAGAATCCTTGAGAGCATATTTGTTTGCCCATACTCTTGCAGCAAGCTCATCGCCATTAAAATAGCGAATGCTGGCTTCAACAGCTTCGTCATGTGAATAGACCGCCCTCTCTTTCACCTGTTCCCCTGATTCCCTGTTTTCCTTCCCACCAACTTTCTTCTGAGCTTCGGGTTTTTGTTGTGTTTCTTTTTCTTTCTCAGATGCAATAGGTGATTCCTGGACAAATAGCTCTCCCATAGTGTTTGTTAAAATTCTGTTATTCTCTGATTATAATGAGATTAAACGACCACTGATTTTTTAAGCGGGTAATTGCTAAATTAGACAAGCAATATTCTCAATGCAAG
>JALONV010000155.1 GCA_025454755.1 Bacteroidales bacterium
TTTCTATTATCATTTCGTTATGGGAGGATTTGCTTTTGGCGCCGTGTTCATGGCTACTGATCCGGTCTCAGGGTCACAGACGGAAAAGGGTAAATGGATATACGGATTTCTGATAGGACTGCTATCTGTTTTGTTCAGGGTTCTGAATCCGGCGTATCCTGAAGGAGTAATGCTGGCTATCCTTCTTATGAATCTCTTTGCTCCGCTTATCGACTACTATATTGTCCAGTCAAGTATAAAAAGAAGGCTCAGGAGGGCTAAAATCGCAACCAATAATTTATAAAATGAAGCATTTCAGTAACAGGTATATCTTCATCTTTTCAACAGTGATGGTTATTGCCGTTGCAGCCCTGCTGTCGCTTGCCGCAACTTTGCTTCAGCCTGCACAGGAAAGAAACCTGGAAATAGAAAAGAAGAAAAACATGCTTGAGTCGATAGGAGTGTCGGCAACACGTGATAATACCGTCGAACTCTATTCAAAATATATAACCGGAAGCTTTGTGCTCAATTCAGAAGGAGAGATTGTAGAAGATGTCGATGCATTCACGGTTGTTCTGAAAAATGAACAGAAGAAACCACTCGAAGAACAGTATCTTCCTGTTTTCAGAGCTTTTCCTGACGACGGCGAGAAGTTAATAATCCTGCCTGTCGAGGGCAAAGGCCTTTGGGGACCTATTTACGGGTATGTATCGCTCAGGTCGGATATGAATACGATCTATGGTGTCAATTTTGACCATAAGGGTGAAACTCCCGGACTTGGTGCGGAAATCAATACAAGAGAATTCGAAAGCATGTTCCCTGGCAAAAAATTATTTGATAATGAGAATTTTATATCTGTACAGGTTCACAAGGGTGGCGCTGATCCGTCAGACATGCATGGTGTGGATGCCATCTCCGGAGGAACAATCACCAGCAAGGGTCTGGAGAAGATGCTTTTTGACTGCCTGAATAAATATAATGATTACCTCTTAAAGAACAGGATATAATATATGAGCGACCACGAAAAAGAGCCGATGTTCTCGGCAAAGAGTCTTAAGTTCTTTACTGCTCCCCTGGCCGACAATAATCCGATTACGGTACAGGTGCTGGGTATTTGCTCGGCGCTGGCAGTAACTGTAAAGCTTAAACCGGCAATAGTTATGGCCTTGTCGGTAGTGATTGTAACTGCGGTTTCAAACCTCGTCATTTCAGCAATGAGGAAATATATACCCGACAGGATAAGGATCATTGTTCAGCTGGTGGTAATTGCCACTATGGTCATTTTAGTCGACCAGTTACTGAAGGCTTATATGTTTGATGTGAGCAAACAGCTCTCGGTATTTGTAGGTCTCATAATCACCAACTGCATAATTATGGGAAGGCTCGAAGCTTTTGCAATGGCCAACAAGCCATGGCCGTCTTTCATTGACGGTCTCGGGAACGGAGCCGGCTACGGACTTATTCTGATTGTGGTGGCTTTTACCAGGGAACTGTTTGGTTCCGGTACGATTTACGGGTATCCTGTTATGGAAAAGATCGGGGCATTCAGGATCGGTTATGAGAACAACGGGATGATAATCCTTCCGCCTATGGCGCTTATCCTTGTGGGCCTTATCATCTGGTTCCACAGGAGCAGGAATAAAACTCTTATTGAAAAAAACTAGGAGGGAGATATGGAACACTATCTGAATATATTCATCAAGTCGATTTTTATCGATAATATGATCTTTGCCTTCTTCCTGGGCATGTGTTCGTACCTGGCTGTATCGAAGACTGTAAAAACAGCAATGGGACTAGGCATTGCTGTCATTTTTGTAATTCTGATCACAGTACCGATCAACTTTCTGGTTGAAAAATATATACTGAGTAAGGGAGCCCTGGTTTGGCTTGGAGAAGGATTTTCAGATGTCGATCTGAGCTTCCTGACATTTATGGTTTTCATCGCCGTGATTGCAGCAATAGTTCAGCTTGTTGAAATGATTGTAGAAAAATTCAGTCCCTCTTTATACAACTCCCTGGGAATTTTCCTTCCTCTTATTGCAGTCAACTGCGCTATCCTTGGTGCGGCTCTTTTCATGCAGGAACGGGAATATGAGAACGTACTTGAAGCAACAGTCTTTGGTGTGGGATCGGGAGTAGGATGGATGCTTGCAATTGTGGGATTGGCGGCAATAAGGGAGAAGATGCGTTACAGCAATGTACCGGCACCCCTCAGAGGACTGGGAATAACTTTTATCCTGACAGGACTGATGGCAATAGCATTTATGGGATTCATGGGCATTAAACTCTAAAAGAAATTATTATATCATGATATTAGGTTTTTCAACGATCTTCACCACCCTTCTGAGCATAATTGTCTTCCTGATCATCATCCTCCTGCTGGTTATAATGCTCCTCTTTGCCAGGGATAAACTCTCTCCAAAGGGCGACGTCACTCTTCATATTAATGACAGGGAACTTGTTGTTGAACCGGGAGGAAACCTCCTGATGACACTTTCAGGGAACGGGATATTCCTTCCGTCGGCATGCGGTGGCGGAGGCACCTGCGGGATGTGCAAATGCCAGGTTCTGGAAGGAGGCGGATCAATCCTGCCAACAGAAACGGGCTATTTTACGCGAAGAGAACAGCACGACCACTGGAGACTAGGCTGCCAGGTTAAAGTAATGGAGCCGCTTAAGATAAAACTTCCGGAATCGGTTCTTGGAATTAAAAAATGGGACTGTGAGGTTGTTTCTAACAGGAACGTGGCAACTTTCATCAGGGAGTTTGTGGTGAAACTGCCGGAAGGTGAACAGCTTAATTTCGAACCGGGAGGGTATATCCAGATCGATGTTCCCAGGTACCAGACAACATTCCGGGATTTTGAAATTGAAGAGCAATTCCGGGCTGATTGGGATAATTTCAAAATGTGGGATCTCTCA
>JALONV010000020.1 GCA_025454755.1 Bacteroidales bacterium
CTTGGGTTTACATGAAAATGCAGTGATTATCAAAATGATAATTGTTGAAATTAGTAGAATTCTTTTCATAGATTGGAAATATTTAATAATAGAAACCCACCCCAACCCCCCGCCGAAGCGGGAGGATTTTTATAAATTGCCGTTGTACCGTTAGACCGTTGCACCTCTGCACCGTTTAGTACCCAGCCGCCTGCCCGTCCTTTCTCGACTCCGATGCCCCGTAGTACACCTTATTCTTTTCGTCCCACATTATTGCCTGGTATCCGCCATATCCTCCCAGATCCCATTGGATTGTATGTCCCATGGTCATGAGTTTCTGAATGACTTCTGTCCTGAAGCCGCTCTCCAGGAGCAATACTCCGCCTGTTGTCATCACCTGTCCGGTAGGTTCTGATGAGCCTATATGATGAATTCTTGGAGCATCACCCGCCTCCTGCAGGTTCATCTTAAAATCAATCAGATTTACTACAATCTGAGCATGTCCCTGTGGCTGCATATCGCCGCCCATTACGCCAAAGCTGATCCATGGTTTTTTATTCTTTGTAATGAATCCGGGAATGATGGTATGGAATGGCCTTTTCCCCGGTGCATATACATTTGCATGGCCAGGGGCCAGGCTGAACATTTCGCCCCTGTCCTGTAAAATGAAACCAAGGCCGGTAGGACACATTCCTGATCCCATGCCCCGGTAGTTGCTCTGTATAAGAGAAACGATATTCCCATATTTATCAGCAACAGTAAGGTAAACAGTATTTCCGGCTTCAAAAATTCCGGCATCATAAACTTTGGCGGCTTTATAAGGACTGATCAGTTTACGTCTGTCAGCCGCATATTTCTTTGATATGAGCTGGGCTACAGGGACCTTGCTGAAGAGAGGGTCGGCATAATATTTAGCCCTGTCCTCAAATGCCAGCTTTTTGGCTTCAGTGAAAGTATGAATGTATTCAGCTGATCCGAAGCCCATTGAAGCTATATCATATCCCTCGAGAATATTCAGTATCTGAAGTGCAGCAATACCCTGTCCGTTAGGAGGAAGTTCCCAAACCTCGTATCCCCGGTATGTTACACTAACTGGTTCTACCCATTCCGAGTGGTGGCGCGCCATGTCATCATATGTGAGGAAACCTCCCTGTTTTTTCATGAATGCGTCGATCGTTCTTGCAATGCTCCCACGGTAAAATTCATTCCTTCCTCCTTTGACTATCTTTTCAAGGGTCAGGGCCAGAAGAGGATTTTTAAATATTTCTCCCTTTGCAGGCACCTTGCCTCCCGGCATGTAAACCGTTTTAATATTCGGATAGTCTTTTAGCCGCTCTGTTCCCAGGGCAAGATAATAAGCAATTACTTCTGTCACAGGGAAGCCTTCCCTTGCATAGTTTATTGCAGGCTGCAGTATGTCTTTCATCGGAAGATGTCCGAACATGTCGTGCATCTCAAACCATCCGTCGACGCATCCCGGGACTGAAACTGGCAATGGCCCGTATGCCGGTATGAACTCATAATCGTTTGACTTGAAATATTCGAGTTTGAGTGATCTGGGTGATTTCCCGCTTGCATTTAATCCGTAGAGTTTGCTTTTGCTGGAGCTCCAGATCATCGCAAAAAGATCGCCGCCAATCCCGGCACCTGTAGGTTCGACAACGCCGAGAACTGCATTAGCAGCAATGGCCGCATCAATTGCATTGCCTCCTTTCTTGAGTATATCGAGGGCAACCTGTGTTGCCAGCGGATGGCTTGTTGCTGCCATGCCGCTGCGTGCTATCACCTCCGACCTGGACGCAAAATCATGTCCGGTGATCCTGTCCTGGGAAAACAGAATAGCAGGGATCATCAGACCCGACAGCAGGGTAAAAAAGCCTTTCTTCAGATTCATAGTCTTTAAGCAAAGGTAAGAAAAGAGACACGACTATATTGCCATTGCCCTTGCTTTTAATTCCTGCGGCATTTTTTCTATGGCATACCTGAGGGATCTCCTTGGCATGGTCGCCTTTCTTTTCATTACATAATTAAAAACATCTTCCTGGTGCGCCTGGCTGGCAGCCTTAAGCATCCATCCGTATCCTTTCTGTACCATATCATCCGGATCAGAGTGAAGAATGTCTGCTATTTCGAAAATGTCAACAAGAAAAAGGCCTTTGCGGGCAGGGACGATCAGGGAAACAGCAGAAGCGCGCTTTACCCATCTGTTATCCGATTTGGCCCATTTCTTCAATCCTGACAGGAATGATGGATACATTTCGATCAGGGTGCCGACGGAATGGTTGCACAGTGTATCACATGCAGCCCAGTTGGTTATATATTTGTTCACCCATTCTTCAAATACCTTAAAATCAGCTGTTTCGTATTGTTTTCTTACATTATATGACCATATGCAGGCAATCATTGATTCCTCCATATAGTTGGATTTCCATAGTTCTTCGCAGAGTGAGAAAATCTTAGATTTTGTTTTATCAGGAAGGTTTTTGTAAAACTCTTTGCTGATCTGCTCTGTCTGTGCCGATTTCAAACCATAAATTCTTACATTCTCCCTGAAGAATTTCTCTCCCTGTATCCGGGTCTTTTCATCAGCATTCTTTTTCAGCTCTTTCCGTATCTTTTCAATAATTGTTTCCATAACGTATCACTTTTTCATGTTCTTCCAGAATTTCTCCTCTGAAGCCCTGAGTTCCGTCTGTTTCCTTCGATCGATAATATAATAGACGATTCCGGTAACAAGACTAATAATTACGATCCCGATCAGGATATAACGAATCATCTCTGAAGTGGAGGAATCAGGTGCGCCTGTAATTAACCCCGATTCCCGGATCCCTTCTGCAACCTTGTGTCCGACATCGATGCCGAAGATGTTTTTTATGAAGAACAATGAGAAGAAAGTCATCAATCCTGACATAACCGGTGTGGCCAGCCAGCCGAGCGCAATCTCCCCGAGGAGTCTGAAGTTAATGTTCCTTATGCCTTTATAAAGACCTATGCCTATCACGCATCCTACTATAACCTGAGAGCTGGAAACAGGTACCATTGGTATTGACGGCAATCCTAGCCTGACAAATAAATCTGATAATCCGGATGATGAGAATATGAACAGAACAAGCGACTGTGCCAGTACAACTACCATGGCAGCTTCAGGCGACAATTCGACAATATTGGTTCCGATGGTCTCCATCACTTTTTTTGAGTATGTGATAATCCCCACGGCTATTGCCAGTCCACCGAGCAGGAACAACTGCTGTGCAGAGGATAGTGTAAAGAGCCCGAGGTCAAGATGATTAAGGTTGAATGCCGGAACGAACACACCCATTACGTTTGCTATATTGTTTGCGCCAAGGCTGTATGCGCCAAAAGCTCCGACAATTATAAGCCACGTTTTTATTAATGATTCGAATCTTATAATATGAACTTTTGATGCTTTTTTTATTCTCGCCAGAAGAATGAACAGAAGAATGGCAAATATTGCTCCCAGCAAGGGACCCGAGATCCAGGTGGCGACAATTTTTGACAGAGTGCCCGGGTCGGTCTTGTTTCCTGTGAACAGGTTCCATCCGATAATAGCGCCGACAATTGCCTGTGTGGTTGATACAGGAAGCGAGAATTTTGTCATCATGTATACTGTCACTCCTGCAGCAAGCGCCAGGGTGAACGAACCTCCTATCGCATTCACTGCTCCCAGTTTTCCGAGTGTCTGTGCACCTCCTGCCCCCTGGATTACTGCTCCCAGGATTACAAAAATAGATGCTATGATGGCAGCCTTTCTGAATGAAACCATCTTTGATCCCACAGCAGAACCAAAAACGTTCGATGCATCGTTGGCTCCGAGCGACCACCCCAGGAAGAGACCACTTGTTAGAAAGAATAGAATCACATTACAATTTTTATCGCCATCCCTGAAAGCAGATCCGCTGCCCTCTGTGCAAGGTCGGATATATGCTCGATATGATGTACTATATATCTAAGGTGTGCTTTGTGAGCCATATCGAGCCCGTTTATTTCCTGGAATATCCGTTTTTTAGTATTCAGTGAAAGCTTATCTGTTTCACTTTCAAAATAATACACTTTTAAAAGCTTTTCCCTGACTGTATATGGAGCTTTAAAATAAGCCCGGGCAGCAGGAATAAGCTCTTCTGCAGCATTGGCAGATGCCTCGGCAAGTGTAATAAAATCCTTGTTCAGCTCCGAAGGGATCTCAGGCATCTCAATTATTATTTCGTTCAGCGATCTTTTAATACTGTCGATTATCTCATCCACCTTGTCAATCAGGGTAGTTACTTCGGCTCTATTCTGCGGAAGTATCGAATGAGTGATCATGTCATTCTCAATTGTCCGCTGAAGCTTATCGGCATTTCCTTCAAGCGCATCCACCTTCTGCAGATGTCTTTTATATGCCTCAATGTCCTTGTTGATATATGACTTAATGCCTTCCCTGAATACAAGAACTCCCAGTTCGACATTGTCAAAGAACTCATCGATCCTCAGGATCAGCTTTTTTGTTGTGCGTGTAAATACTGCCATATCAATTACTGGTTAATGTCGTTTCTGCCTGACGCCTGATGCCCGAAGCCCAACGCCTCTCAAATATAATAAATTACCATCCTTTTTCGAGCAATTTCAAAACTCAATTATCTTCTCCACCCTGTTCGTCCTGAGATACTGTTTAAGTATTACCTGTATATCGCGGTTATCTGGCGATGGCCTTATACATTCATGAAGTGCCGACAGACCGAATCCCAAATCGTTGACATTAAAATATCCATACCCTGCATATTTCCCGTTAATGACCTTTACTGCGCTTCTTTCATCTGCCTCTCTTCCCTTGTCAATAATGAAGAAGTTCCTCCTGGCAAAAACGAATTCTTCAGCAGCCTGCATTGCCCTTTCATTATATTTTGCCGGCGGTTCCTTACCGCAGCATGCTCCCTTACAGATCCCTACGTGGTACTGGAAGCATGTTCCCTGCGTCTCATAAAGGCCTGCGAGCTTCTGGCAGAGGTTATAATACTCAACAAGAGATACAAGTTTTGCCTTCGCCTTTTCCTTTGATGTGAAAACCGAAAGCGGAGTATCATCTGAATCGATAAGCCCGTATCTGTAATTCAGATAACCGTTTTTATCGATGGAGCTGTAAATTCCCCACTGGAAAGAAGACCTTTTTTGAGCCCTGTTGTAGAATGGCTTGTTGTCCTTGATCTCAAATGATTCCCGCAGCAATGCAATAAGCTCGCTTCCGGTAATCTCCCAGTCGATATCAGCAATGAGGTCGCGCATTTCCATCGCCCTGTTGGTGGTATTGTTTGACAGATGAGTGGATATCCTCTGCTGCAGGTTACGGCTTTTACCTATATATATAAGTTCTTTTTTTTCGTTGTAGAAATAGTAAATCCCCGGTTCATCAGGGATGGCATCTACCTTTGAAATATCGAGCTTTGGATTAAGCTTTGATGTCCTGGTATTTTTGATAATCCCGGAACTGCTGCCATTGATTTCTCTGTCCCTTTCAAGAAGCATCTCGAACAGCTTCACTGTTGCAACTGCATCACCGGCTGCACGGTGCCGGCCACTGATTGTGATTTTCAGATCCTTGCAGATATTGCCCAGGCTGTAAGAGCGGTGGCCCGGGAACAGTTTCCTGCTGAGCGAAACAGTGTCCAGGATACTCCTCCTGAAGTTGAATCCCAGCGACTTGAATTCCTGTCTGATGAATGAATAATCGAACCTGGCATTATGAGCAACAAATGTCCTGCCCTCTGTCAGCTCAACAATGTTCTTTGCTATCTCGAAAAAACGGGGAGCATTCTCTACCATTTCATTGGTGATGCCTGTAAGGTTGGTTATAAAATAAGGGATATTCCTTTCCGGATTGACAAGAGATACAAATTCGCCGGTGATCTTCTCTCCATCGTGCAGATAAATTGCGATTTCCGTAATTCTCTCAAGCCTTGCACTGCCTCCTGTAGTCTCAATATCAACTATCGCGTACATAACCAAAATCAGCCAATACGAATATAATGAGAAAAGCGGGCAGAGTGGCTAAATGTTTGTATTTTTGTTTTCAAAGGGCTTTAATGATGAACGAATGCTACGGAAAAAAATTCATACTGAACGGTGAACTGGAGCCGTGCGATCAGTTCAGCAATGCAATGGTCTATGAAGGCGATTCAGTCTACGAAGTGATAAGAATGTACAAGGGAAATCCGGTCTTCTTCTATGATCACATGGAGCGTCTTGAAATGAGCACACGACTTCAGCAGAAGAAAATGCTGGCCGATGCAGAGTCACTGAAGAAAGATATTATTAACCTCTCTAAATCGGACAGGAAAAAGGAGGCAAACCTTAAGATAGTTTTCAACTATAACAAGGATTCCGGTAATTACATGGTATATTTCATAGAACCAATATATCCTACTGAGGAACAGTACAGAAGAGGTGTCAAGGGAATATTATTCTATGCCGAACGAAAGGATCCTGCTTCGAAAGTTATCAATCATAAGCTGAGATCTTCAATTTATCATAAGCTGATTCTCGACGGAGGATATGAAGCTTTGCTGGTCAATGAAAAAGGACAGGTAACCGAGGGAAGCAGATCTAATATTTTCTTTCTGAAAGGCAACAGCCTGACCACTGCACCTGAAAAAATGATACTCAGCGGAATAACACGAAAACATATACTGGATATCTGCCGGGAGCAGAATATTACCGTACGTATGTCTTGCATTAAAGCTGACAGTATCTCCGATTATGAAGCTGTTTTCATGACCGGAACCTCGCCGATGGTCCTTCCATTCTGCTGTATCGATGACAGAAAATTCAAGGTCGGCAATCCACTTATAGAGAAACTCAGGACTCTCTATATGGAGAGGGTGGAGGATAGCATAAACCGGTTCAGGTCCGGGATAAAATAAAATGCAGTTTAATAATCTAATAAACAAGGAAATATGGGGAGCATAAGGAAACTTAAGAAACAGATTGATTCAAAGGTGTATGAGATAATTTCAGATTGTTTTACCTATGCCGAACTCCATCCTGATAATAAGACTGAGGATGTATCCGGCATAATTTCCGATGCGGTGAATTTCCGTAACGATCTGATTCACAGGATTAACAATCCTGATCCATCGGCTGATCCAAAGGGTGTGAAAGCTCATTATCAGCTTATTAACAGGGATCTTGATGAAGGTGTTGATAAGCTTTGCGAGAGGCTCAGTTCTGTATCGAAGAAGAAAAAGAAGTAAAGTGCCTGAAGATCTTTGTGCCGCACGAAGAACACTTCCCTTTCTGATCAAGATTCTGAAGCTTAATCGTATATCCCGTCCTTTTAGCGACCGTTGCTCCGCATTTCGGGCATCTTGTGTCTTGTCCTGCTTCTGATGCGGTGTTGCCCATGTAAACATAGTTCAGGTACCGGGACGCAGTTTCATATAATCTCTTCAGGGTATCTATTGGAGTTGCCGGATCTTCGCGTTTGAACATGGGGAAATACCTGCTCAGGTGAAGAGGAACATCTTTACCGAGTTCACCGGCTATCCATTCAGCTTCCATTGCCATCTCTTTTTCATCATCATTCTTCCCCGGGATCACAAGAGTAGTTATCTCCAGATGTCTCGGTGATTTAGCGATCTGCTTAAGTGCCTCTTTCACAGGTTCAAGTCCGGCTCCGGTGAGCTTCTTGTAAAAGTCAGAATTAAAAGCTTTCAGGTCAATATTGAAAGCATCAATGAATGATAACATCTCTTCGAGAGGTTCCCTGTTCACAAATCCGTTGCTCACCATAACTGTCCTCAATCCCTTTCTTTTAGCCTTCAGGGCCACATCGCGTATAAATTCAAACCATATTATCGGTTCATTGTAAGTGAAGGCAATGCCGATATTATGAAGTTCTCCCTGCGCATCCCTGACAATTTTATCCGGCTCACTGTTTGAAGGGTAACTTGACAGGGTATGCTGCGAAATATTATAATTCTGACAGAAATCGCATCGCATATTGCATCCGTAGGAGCCAATTGACAGGATATTGGTACCGGGATAAAAATGATAAAGAGGTTTCTTCTCGATCGGGTCCAGGGCATATCCTGAGATGACTCCGTATGTCAGGAGCTCAATGCTTTCGCCGGTACTCTTCCTGACACCGCAAATGCCTGTCTTTCCTGCTGCAATTTTGCAATTATGCGGGCAAAGCAGGCATACAGTCTTATCATTTTCCTTTCTGAAAAGTGTGGTCATTTTGATGGTGGCAGGAACTATAAAGATACAATAATTCCTCTTCATGATCAATGATTGATTTAAAACATTTGCTATTGTCAATGAAGATAAGAATGTTATGGGTGGAAATGCAACGCTGCACCATTGCACCGCTGTACCGTCTTATATTTCTTCCTTCTTCTCCTCGACACTGATCCCATTTAAGCCTGCAAACTCTGCAACTGCATCCTTGACAGGATTGATAATTTCAGTATAGTTAAGTCCGAATCGCAGGATCATTTTCTTCTTTTTTGTCATATGGAAGCATATGCTCAAAGGGTAGATATCAATCTTTTCAAGGTCCGAAGGCTTAAGATCTGCTTTCGGCAGAAAGGAATTTTGCTTAAGGATGATCCTTTCAGACCCGATCTCAATAAATTTCTTTATTTTCCCGAATCCCGCAGCTACCTGATACGCACCGAATCCAACCAGGAAAACAATTGTGATCCACATTGTTGAATCGGCTTTCAGTGATGCGAACTGGAAAATAGCCCAGTAAAGTGCAATGGCAATACAGAGGATCCCGAATATTATCTGGAATATCATTACAAGCCTCGAATTTTCCTTCGGTTCGAGCGGGAAGTGTTTCTTTTCCATGATTATTTGTATACTCTCACTTTAAGGTTTTTTAACATTCGAAAGATAAAAAATTAAAGTTAGCGATGTAGTCGTGATTCAATCTGAATTTTACTATTTTTATCGGATCATTAACACTAAATCTACCTGAAATGAAAGAAGATTCAAAGAACATTACGCGCCGGTCTTTCCTCGGAACAACCGGAGCTATAGCTACAGGATTGACCATACTTCCCAGCTCTGTTATTAGCGGTCTTGGCAAAAGAGCTCCAAGCGACAAGCTTAATATTGCCGTTGTTGGTATCGGAGGAATGGGTAACTCAAACCTCAAGGCTGTCAAAGGGACCGAAAACATCGTTGCACTTTGCGATGTTGACTGGGCTTATTCAAAAGCTGTATTTGATGCATATCCTGATGCTAAACGCTATTGGGACTGGCGTAAGATGTACGATGAAATGGGAAAATCGATTGATGCTGTTATTGTTGCAACAGCCGACCATACCCACTGCATCGTTGCTTCCACAGCCATGACTATGGGAAAACATGTTTATGTACAGAAGCCTCTTACCCACTCCGTCTATGAGTCAAGGCTTCTGACAAAGCTGGCTGCAAAACACAAGGTTGCAACTCAGATGGGAAACCAGGGTTCATCGGGTGAAGGTGTAAACCTGACAGTGGAATGGATACAGAATGGCGAAATAGGAGAGATCAGAAAAGTTGAAGCTTTTACCGACCGTCCTATATGGCCGCAGGGACTTAACCGTCCTGCAAAAGGAGAATGGGTTCCGGAAACACTCGACTGGGATCTCTTTATAGGTCCAGCTCCGATGCGTCCTTTCCATAGCATGTACACTCCATGGAACTGGAGAGGCTGGTGGGATTTCGGAACAGGCGCACTCGGCGACATGGCATGCCATATCATGCATCCCGTTTTCAAGGCTCTTAAGCTGCAATATCCGATCAGGGCACAGGGAAGCTCAACTCTCCTTCTGACAGACTGTGCTCCGAATGCTGAGATGGTTAAACTGTTATATCCGGAAAGGATTGCTCCTAAAGGTTCAAAAATCAAGTATCCCCAGGTAGAAGTTACATGGTACGACGGTGGAATTCAGCCGCCGAAACCGGCAGGCTGGCCGGCAGGCAAGGATATGAACAATGGCGGCGGTGGAGTTTTGTTCCACGGTACAAAAGACACACTGGTTTGTGGTTGCTATGGCCGCGATCCCTGGCTCCTCTCAGGCAGAGTGCCTGTTGTTCCCAAAACTGAACGCAGGGTAGCTGAAGGCGTAAGCCACGAAATGGACTGGGTACGTGCATGCAAGGAGAGCCCTGAAAACAGAGTTGCAACCAAGTCAGATTTTTCTGAAGCCGGTCCGTTCAATGAAATGGTAGTCATGGGCGTCCTCGCTGTCAGACTTCAGGGACTTAACAAGGAACTGTTGTGGGATGGCCAGAAGATGGAATTCACAAATATCGGCGATGACGATAAGGTGAAGATCTGCATGGAGGATTCATTTACAATCAAGGACGGACATCCGACCTTCACAAAGAAATGGACAGATCCAATGAGTGCAAAACAATTTGCAGCTGAAATGGTTAGGCATAACTACCGCAAAGGTTGGTCATTGCCTGAAATGCCTGCATAATAAATATATATTTATGTTTGCAGAGACGCGACATGTCGCGTCTCTGCTTTTAAGGAAGGTTACCTGAGTCTGCAGGAACATTGTAATGATGTGTGGTTCAGGAATATGAAGATCAGAGAGATGTAACCCCCCTGCCCCCTCTTCGCTTCGCTCAGAGCAGGCACTGAAGGGGGGTCATTTCAATCCTATCTGCTCTGCTACCTCACGCATACCCATTATACAATCTGCTATCAGCTCGTCCAGGCTTACTCCAAGCATTTCAGTACCTTTTTCTATCACCGACCTGTCGACACCGGCCGCGAATCTTTTATCCTTCCACTTATTCTTAACCGATTTGACTTCCATATCCATAACACTTCTTGAAGGTCTTACCAGGGCGCTTGTAGTTACAAGACCGGTTAGCTCATCAATGGCGAATATTGTTTTTTCGAGTCTGGTAATGGGCTCAACATCGGATGCCACTCCCCAGCCATGACTCAGCACAGCTCTTATGTACTCTTCAGGCCAGCCGTTCTCCTCAAGTATTTTCTTTGTCATTGTGCAGTGCTGTTCAGGGTACATCTCATAATCGAGATCATGTATCAGTCCGACAATCCCCCATTTGTCTTCGTCCTCTCCGGCCTTGCGGGCCATATATCTCATAACGCCCTCAACAGCAAGGGCGTGTTTCATAAGGCTTTCCGATTTGTTGTATTTTTTGAACAGATCCAGCGCTGATTCCCGGGTTGGTATATTCTCTGACATGTAGAAAAAGAATTATCAGTATTTCAACTTAATGACTTTCCTTGTATCTGTAAAGACTGAAGATTCAATAATGAGATAGTATACCGCCGGCTCAAGCATTGAACCACTGATATTGATCGTATTGACTCCATAAACCAGATGGTACTCCCTTCTGTCAAGCACCTTCCTGCCTGTTGTGCTCACAAGAGAAATATAGACGGTATCGGCTTTCAGAGATTCAATAACAATTCTGAGTTCATCGGAGAAAGGATTCGGACCGATAAGTGCAGGGCTCTGATTATCTATCCTGGCGCTTTCCCTGACCCTTCTGTGCCTGTTCTTAAGGGTTGTTTTAAGTGTGTCGTTAAGCAGATAATCATCATTGTTTGCAAAACTGAAGACAACAAGTTCGTAATCACCGTATAACGATAGATCTGCTTTTATATTGAAAGTCACGGTCACTGTATCTCCATTATAAATAATAGTGTCGTTGAAGTGCTGGATAACAGGCATATCATTATTAATCGAATAAGCCATGTTAAATCCCGTTATGGTATCCGGACCGAGATTTATTAATTTAACGGTAACATTCTCTTTATCCAGATCAACTGTCTGAACAGGCGAGACAAGCTTTACAGCCTTTATATCCCTGGCAATGTACCTCACCGATCCTGTGCCGGTAAAATCGATCAGATCAATAAACGCACAGTCGCTTCCTGATGATACGGATCCATCTTTCTTATAGATCCATTCAAACTTATTCAAACCGGCAGGCACTCCGACTGCTTTTCTTGTCCATCCTGTCTCACCTGACTTTTTAAACATCTCCACATCATTAAGCTTGAAGATAAGATTGTCATAGCTGGTTTCGGAAGATACACTGTAATAGAACCTTATAGAATCAGCATTCGAGTAATTTGTTTTTATCGCCAGTGAAGTGGATTGATTGTGCGTAATGGCTCCCGATCTGGCAGCAACCACCCCTTCAAAAGGATTTGATTGAGTTATTATCCAGGGTTTTGAGCTTAAATTTATCCATGGAAATATCCTGAACGAAGATGATTCAAAAGTTTCCTGGAACTTACCGATCCTGAATGAAAAGCTATTATTCGCAAAGAACGGATCACAATCTAGCTCTGTCGAAATATTGATTGTTGTCCCCTGATTTGCTGCGGATGAGATTTTTGCCTCAAGCGGGATATCAACCGAGGTTCCGGAGGACAAAATACCTGAATTTTTACTTGGTTCTATCAGGCTTATCTCAGGATCAGGACTGGAGAGTCTTAATTGTCCCGATGCATTGCTGCTTCCGCTGTTCAGCACACTGAAAATCAATTTCACGGTTTCCCCCGGATCCGCTATATAATTACTGTTCCCGTTCTCAGTATCATCAATTAAATAGTGTACTATTTCAAGCCTTGGAGAATTAATAATAACATCAATCTTATATAACTTTTCAACTGTGCCAGATTTTATCTTCAGGTCAAAGGTTACTGCAGATTTATCCTCTATCTGCCCAGATAGATTGAATCTGAGATCATCATATAAAACTTTAGAGGTGCCGGGAAGAAGAGTTCCTATATCGGCACTGCCATCAGTAATTGTCACGTATGGGGATGCTGATGAGATCTCAGCGGTGATTCCGGAGGCAGTAAGAGTACCCAGGTTGCCAACTGTCAGCTTCAGGAAGAGCGTTTCATTATAGTCGGCTTTCCCGTTTTTATTACCGAGGGAATCATTTACAGAAGTGGATGACAGATTGAGGTATGCTTTATTGATCGACGAAAAATAAATTGTTTTTATAAGAGGTTTCTTGTTTTGTCCTGTGATCACGACCAGGCATGAATCGTTCGAAAGACCAGGCATTTCAAGCGTCACTGATCCTGAAGGGCTTACATATGATGCATCCCACAGAGCGTCAAAATGGGATACTGCTATATATGAGAAAGGCTCTGCAATGAATGAATATGATTTCAGGTTGTTGGGAAGTGTGTCGGGTAATGTAATATTAAAAGTTCCCGGGGTACCTGTTATCGGTATTACACTCGGATCGCCCACAAGGTTATAGATCTCCCAATAATATTTCTTCCGACTGGTTGTACTGGCGGTCACTGCCATATTTCCGGCATAAATCACCTGTCCCATTGATGTGTACCATTCCGATGGACTCTCTCCGTGTGTATGAAAGAGACGGTCGAGTGCACCCAGACCTGTTGATGCATAGGTAGGATTCAGAGCGATTGGTCCTAATCCGACAGCCCAGTAATAATCCTCATCCCAGTATGAATCATTTGAACAGCCAATATAACCGACTGCCCCTTTCTGGGGAGTGAGTACCATCGTATTGCCAAATGAGGCAGAATTAAACCTTGATGTCTGGCAGGCATTGCTTATCACGAATGGATACATATTGGCATTCGTGAAAGAGGGAACATCAGTATTTGTCAGATTCAAATACAGCCATCCGGTGGAAGACCCGTGCCCGGTATAATTTATGAATGAAAGACCCTTATTGATGAGCTTTACGATCGTATCTTTCTTCACATTCGGATAGAGGAAATGGTATCCTTTGATATTGTTGGCCGGTATCAGGTAGTTCGATAATGCATAGTTTACCTGCCCGTTCATATAGATAGCATGTCCATCGTCAATTCCGGCCGTGGCCAGTGCATTTGAATAGAATTTATTGGTGTCGGCAAATTCAAATTTTTCGTACTGGATGATCTTGCTGACGACTGCTTTCAGATCATTGGTGTCGGCCACCGGCACTCTTCCTATGAACATTTCCGGGATGTAATCGTTATTGCCGTCGAACTCTCCGTAATACATATCGGTGATATTGCCGGTGCCATAATAAGGTATCCTTGTTGTGTTCCCGATAATCAGCAGATAATCAGGAGGAGGATTATCAACTGTCGAGGAGTTATATATTGCTGCGATTGAATTCTTGATGTCGGCATAATTTACGCCTGCAAAGGCAGCGCCTATATATAGCATCTCAAGCTTGAATCCTTTCTGCCTCTTCCACTTTAAAAAAGGTTCGAGATGTTTTTTAAAAGCAGTATCGGTAAGAATGATCATTCTTACAGGCTTGTCGGAATATCCGTTAATAAGGTCTTCAGGATTGTAGTTAAGTGTTCCTTTTGCTAACTGATCTGCAAAGAGCTGTGATTCGGGCATCAGTGCTTTCCGGCGTCCTGGGAGAGTGGAATTGAAGATTATTTCGATCTTCATCGAAGTAATCACCTCAAGATTCTTTGTCCGTGGATTATAACGTGCAGGTGAGACAGACAGGGTGGCCAGGTTTTTTCCTCTGGATCTTCCTACGGGATCGATCTTTACAGTATCGGACTTAAGGAATTCGCGCTTTGCATATGCTTCCTTATCTATCCTGAACTGTGGTTTTTCCTTCTGCATCTCTTTGGTCTCACCTTCCTGAACAGGGAACAGGTCACCTCTGATCCTTTTTGCTGAAGGCTTTACTTTTAACGACTTTACCCCAGATATCTTAACAGTATATGTACACCCTTCAGGAATAATGATCAATCGCGACAATACGGGGAGTTCAGGCTTGCCAATATCAGAAACGGGAATATGCCCCGGAATGCCGATGCGGAACCATTTGCCTTCCTGGTTTATGAAGCTTTCTGCATCCAGTTCTGATATAGAATAGTTAATGGTTATGGAGTTATCAGTGGCTGCAACACTGTTCCTGTCCATACCGGTTCCAAGAAGGTACTTGTGATTTCTGACCGGCTGACTTAGTGCCGGTATTGTAAAAATCAGAAAGAATACCAGTAATCTGCCCTTTTTGTTTAACCCTAAATGCATCAGTGTTAAATAATTAACGCTGTTACCTCAATTCCCTGACCAAGTTATTAAAATTCATTATATATAACGAATCAGGGGTGAATAAATTTGATTAAAATAATAAGATTCGTATTTTTATGCTTAATTTCATACATGAATGGTTGAAATTCTATGAAAAGACTAATACTTATATTAATTCTAAACACTCTGGCAGCAGGATTGTTCGCTCAGATCAACAAATTCGGGACACCTGTATCAAAGAGTTACAATGTGCAGATGATCCAGGGTGCTGAGCAATACAACTGGTCGATCATAAAAGATAAATTCGGCGCCGTATATTTCGGCAACGACAACAATATGGTGATCAGGTTTGATGGAACCAGATGGACATCGATACCTCTCAATCCTGACAATACCTCTGATGCCAGATCTCTTGGAATTGATGAAAACGGAATAATCTATGTAGGTGGCACAAATGAATTCGGCTATATAGAACCTGATTCAACAGGAAAACGGGTCTACAGGTCGATGACTGACCGCCTGGCTTCATCAACCGACATTACCGAGAGCATTTCATGCGACCCCTCGCTGGTCCCCGGTCAGATAGATTCTGTGATGACTATCGGGCAGATACAATCGATCGTGATCAGGAATTTCAGTGTCTTCTTCATGAGCGACAGGTCGATTATAATTTACAATATTCAGGAAGATAAGTTAAGTTATGTAAACCTCAGGAAACTTGGATACAGACAATTCCTGCGTATGTTTCTAATAGATGAGAAGATTATATTGGCAAGTAATATCTTTGGACTGGTGGAATTTGATGGTGCCAGATTTTCACAATTAAAGGGAGGTGCTTTCTTTAAATATAAGAAGAGTATTACCATTCTTCCTTTTTCTGAAAACAGGGTGCTTGTCGGTACTTTGGATAGAGGTATTTATATTCTTGATCACTCATCAGGGGAAGTTGACAGTACTTTTATAGAAAGAAAACTGTTCAACAGGCTAAAAGATTCCCAAATATATTTCGGAGTGAGACTAAGTTCCGGAGAGATGGCGTTTGGAACTTATGGAGACGGAGTTTATGTTATCAATCCCGACGGCAGCATAGCAGGTCATTATACAAGCTCTAACACTGAAATGGTTGACAATCTTGTGTCTGCCATGTATTGCGACCCTGATAACCCATCCGAGCTGTGGGTGTCAGTTACTGCTTCCATAACAAAAATATATTTGAATCTGCCATTTACCCAGTTATCAGATAAATCCGGGATTAACTCAATCGTGAACAGTTTCTGCAGTTTTAACAAGTCAGTATATATTGCGACCGATCTTGGACTATATAAAAGTACTGCAGACGCAGACGGAAACAGAACATTCACTCAGATTAATGATATCAGCTCTCAACAGATTTTTAGCCTGACAGTAGCTAAATTCGAGCGTGACAGTTTTCTGCTTGCATCTTCAAATTTTGACGGGGTATACAAAGTATTTCCAAATAATAAATCCATTCTTCTTTCAGTTACCCGCGATCCGACACGATTGGTATATCAATCTGAAGTATTAAAATCCAGATTTTATTTTGGTCTGGCGAAAGGTTTGATACTTGTCATGGAATATAAATCAGGGCAGTGGAACAAATATGGGATGATCAAAAATGTGAAAGGAATGCCTTCAGCTTTTTGTGAGAATGAAAAGGGTGACATTCTGATATTTACATCATACCCCGATGGATTATATAAAGTGCCTTTCAATGATACAATTCCGGTTCAGTATACCACCGAAAGCGGTATACCTGAAATCGGATTTAACAACCTTGCAAAATACAATGGAGAAATTATCCTCACAGCGAGTGATGGGCTTTTTAAACTGGATACACAAGCTGATAAATGGGTGCCCTGCAACGAAAAAACAGGAGGTTATTCAGAAAACAAGAAATTAGAAGCATATCATGAATCTTCAAATGGTTCTGTCTGGATCTCAACAAATGAAGAGAGATATTATGACATTATGTTTTATAAATCTGATGACTCTCTTGCAATGATCAAAGGCGGAGCATTATCTGTTATTCCAAGTGTTAAAACCCAGTCAATTTCTTCTATGGAGGGAAGAGACTGGTTTGCAAAAGCAAAGAGCATTTACATAATTGATAATTCAAAGATCCTTAATAAGCTTCCTTCTGTACAGACAATGCTTACCAGAATTGTCTTGTCCTCCCATGGCAAGGATTCTATTGTAATGAATGAGACCTTTTTCAGGACAGCTGAGAACGGCAGAAGATATCCTTTAATATCAAACTCAGGTCAGAAAACACCCGAATTCAAGTACAAGCTTAATTCTCCTGCCTTTTACTGGACTACTCCTTATATGATTGAAGAGGAAGCAACCCTATACAGCTATAAGCTCGATGGCTTTGAAGATGTATGGTCGAACTGGGATAAGGTTGGCTATAAGGAATATACAAACCTGGGATTCGGCAAGTATACTTTCAGGGTGAAAGCAAAAACGGCTACCGAAATTGAATCACAGGAAGCCACTTACAGCTTCAGTATTCTTAAACCCTGGTATGTTACCCCGTGGATGATCTTACTGTACGCAATTGCTGCAGTATTATCAGTGATAGGGATAATAATGGCCTATACCAAGAGACTTAAAAATGAGAATATCCGTCTTGAAGGAATTGTGGCAGAACGTACTGCCGTAGTGGTAAAACAAAAGGAAGAACTGGAATCAAGCATCCACTATGCAAGCCGGATACAGATGGCTCTCCTTCCTTCCGAATCAATACTTTCCGAAAACATCAAGAATTACTTTATACTCTTTAAACCACGCGATATCGTCAGTGGCGATTTCTACTGGATGACAAAGAAAGAGGAGAGACTCTATATAGTTGCTGCCGACTGTACCGGACACGGTGTACCGGGAGCCTTCATGAGCCTCCTTGGAATGTCGTTCCTTGATGAGATAATAGACAAAGACCCGACAGCACGTGCCAACTTTATCCTCGGCCAGCTCCGCCTCCATGTAACGGATTCCCTTAAACAGGTAGGCGGCGACGATGAAGCAAAAGACGGCATGGACATGGCATTGCTTGTTGTCGATTTCGGAGCACGGCGGATAGAGTTCTCAGGAGCTTACAATCCATGCTTCAGGGTAAGGAAGCTTGCTGAACATGAAGCCGCTAAATATGATGATGATTCAGCCGAACGACCGGATGGTTCCATGACGAACGGCAAATACCTTCTTGAAACAATTTATGCCAGCAAGATGCCGATCGGAATATCATCACGAATGAATGAGGATTTCGTCTTCTATGACTGGGTTCTCGAAAGAGGAATATCATATTACATGTTCTCTGATGGTTATATCGACCAGTTCGGTGGTAATCACGGCCGCAAGTTCATGAAAAAGAACTTCAAGAAGCTCATCCTTGAGATCCAGGACTTCCCCATGAGTAAACAGAAGGAACTGCTCGAGGAAAACCTGAAGGAGTGGATGGGTCAGACACCTCAGATAGACGATATCCTGGTTATGGGAATCAGAACAGAGTGATTCCACTCATCAAATCCCGGGACACTATGCCAAAAAATTACAGAAGCATAACAAGAATTGTCTGTTCAATAATCTTTATTGCTATGGCTATACCCTCTTTTTCTCAGAAATATCCTGCTTTTGACATATTTAATACTTCAGCAGGAGATGTAGAAATGCATTTCATAGGACATGGCTCACTGACGTTTAAGATCGGCAATTATGTTATTTATGTCGATCCCGTAAGCAGCGAAGGAAACTATGAGAACAAGCCAAAAGCCGACCTGATACTTGTCACTCATGAACATTATGACCACCTCGATCCTGATCTTGTCGCGAAACTTCGCAAGGATGAAACTATCATGTTCTCAAATGAGAAAGTTGGTTCCCAGGTCAAATGGGCAGGTATCATGAAAGCAGGAGACAGAAAAACCGCAGGTGCGATAACTGTGGAGGCTGTGCATGCATACAATATAGTCAATATGAGGGCGCAGGGTCAGCCTTTTCATCCAAAAGGGAATGGCCTGGGTTTTATTCTTACTATTGGCAATAAACGGATCTATGTTGCAGGTGATACAGAAAACACCCCTGAGATGAAAGCATTAAAAAACATCGATGTTGCTTTCCTTCCCATGAACCTGCCTTATACCATGACACCTGAAATGGTTGCTGATGCCGCTAAAGCATTTAAACCGGGAATATTATATCCATATCATTACGGTGAGACCGACACAAATAAGATTATTGAACTTTTAAAGGACACAGGTATTGAAGTTAGAATAAGAAATCTAAAATAAGAATAACCCCCATCCCTGCCTTCCCCCAGGGGGGAAGGAGTATATAATTTTTCACCCTTGGGGAGCCTGTCCCGCGTCAGCGGGAAAATTAGAAAGGGGGTATTTTAAAATAGACAAATAAAAATAAAATATTAGACTATGAAAGAGATATCAAGAAGAGGATTCCTTAAAAAAGGAATGGCAGGTGCAGGTATTGTCGCAGTTTCACCTTCGATACTGGCTTCAACAGTATCATCAAATGCGGAAACAGATATCATTTGCAGAACACTTGGCAAAACCGGTATTATAGTCCCCGTAATAAGCTTTGGCGTTATGCGCTCTGACAATTCAAGCCTCTGCAAAGCTGCATACGATAAAGGTATAAGGCTGTTCGACACCGCCAACGTATACCAGGGTGGAAACAATGAGACAATGCTTGGAAACCTTTTCAGGGATTTTAAAAGAAATTCTTTCTTTCTTGCTACAAAAGTAAAGCCGGTGACCGACAGAGAAGGCAAACCAACTGATCAGGCAACTCCTGAAAAATTCCTTGAGATGTTCAATACCAGCCTCACCAGGTTGCAGATGGATTATGTTGATATTCTTTATGTTCATGATCTTAGCAATCCTGAAATGCTTGAATACAAACCAATTCTGAATACTGTCAGAAAACTGAAAGAAGATGGGAAAATTAAATTCATGGGATTTTCAACTCACAGGAATGAACATTTGATGATTGATGCTGCAGCCGGATTGGGATCCTGGGATGTCATTCTTACATCGTACAATTATAAACACGCTAATTTAACCGAGCTTAATGCAGCCATTAAGAAAGCTGCAGCTGCAGGAATAGGGATAGTTGCAATGAAAACGCTCGCAGGCGGAGGATGGCTCGACAGGGAAAGAACAAAACCCATGAACACCAGCGCCGCGCTGAAATGGGTACTCTCAAATCCTGATGTTCATACTACTATACCGGGTATGACCAGCTTCGATCAGCTGGAGCTGAATGCAAAACTCCTAGCTGATATAAGCCTTACCGATACGGAAAAGAATGATCTTCTTGCCGATATGGCTGATCCCGGCCTTTTCTGTTCAGGATGCCAGGAGTGCATCCCTCAGTGTCCCCGCAATCTTCCGGTACCTGACCTTATGCGATCCTTTATGTATGCATATGGATATTCATCCCCATCAATGGCAAAGAATCTGCTGGAGGAACTTGAAATATCCGGAAATCCATGCGAAGGATGCAATGATTGCCTGGTCAGTTGCTCAAGGCGCTTCAGGATAAAGGAAAAAATTGCTGATATCTCCAGGCTGGTGAATATGCCAACAGAGTTCCTGGCATAATAAAACTGTTATCTGTAATAATATGATGAAAAAATCATTTATTGGATCATTATTGCTGATCCTTTTTTCGGGTTTTCTGATAGCACAGGACATTAATTTACCTGAACTTGAAGGATTCAAGAAGATAACCAAATACCCGGTGTTCGTCCCCGATAATCTCTGGGATTTCATCGATGGAGCTGCTGATACCTACCTTGCGCTTGGCTTTGCTGATCTTCATGTTGCAGAGTACAAGAAAGGCAAAGAAGTTATAAAAGCCGAAATATACAGGCACAGGGACCATACTATGGCATTCGGTATATATGCCTCAGAACGATCACCTTCTTACAGGTTTATCAACCTTGGATCTCAGGGTTATATCATTGATGGTGTCATCAACTTTTTCAAGGGAAATTATTACATAAAGCTGAGAACCTATTCAGAAAAGACTAAGACTCTTCAGGCAGAAGAATCACTTGCCCGCAGGATTGAAGGTATGCTCGCAGGAGAAAAGGAATTGCCTGCTTTGCTGTCCAGGTTCCCTGATGATGGCAGGAAGATGAATGAAGAAACCTATATCAGTGAGAGCGTGCTCGGACATCAGTTCCTGAATAAAGCTTTTAAAGCAATGTATCAGTCAGGAAATGACAGCTTCAGCATATACCTGATGCAATCCGGATCAGCAGATGAAACCCTGAAGATTGCAACGGAATATCTTGCTGCCGCAGGAATAGAACCCGACCAGCTGGAAAACAGATATGTCTTTGCTGATGGATATAACGGCACCATCTTTCTGGCATGGAAAGATGACCTGATGGTTATCATTTCAGGACTTGCGAAGGATCAGGCCGACATTGCAGAGAAATACACTTCAGATATACTGAAATAAAGTATCAGGAATACCAGGGCCTCTGCCTGTTTTTCAGGTCAGACAAATGTTTATATGTGCCTGCGCAACTTTAGTTTTTGTAATGTTTGAAGCCATGAAGTTCCTGTTTTACCTTGATTCACAGAAGGTAAAATTTAAAAAAAAATTGAATGTAAAAATTGCAATCCTGAGGTTTTCAGTTTTCCTTTTCCATAAGTCTGGTTATCAAGCCCTTAAGTTCGTCATAAGAGTCGACTACCGGCAGATCGGAATTGTCGGTTACAACATTGTGAGGGGGACGGTATAATATGCCGGTCTCTGCTTTTCTCAGCATGTTGATGTCGTTATATGAATCGCCCACTGCAATTACCTTATAATTAATATCTTGAAGGGCTTCCACAACTTTCATCTTGCCATTTTCCTGCCTGAGATGGTAATTGACAATATTGCCAAGATGATCAACTGTCAGGTGATTGCAGAAGAGCGTAGGATGACCAAGCTTCTCCATGAGTGGATTTGCAAACTCAACAAATGTGTCGGATACGACAACAAGTTGAGTTCTTTTTCTAAGCCAGGCGATGAATTCCACGGCACCATGAAGCGGTTTCAGATGTGCAATTACATGCTGGATAACATGAAGTGTAAGGTTGTTATTCCGCAGGATTTCAAGTCTTCGTCTCATAAGAACATTATAATCACTTATGTCGCGGGTTGTCAGTTTAAGTTCATCAATACCGGTGTGCTTTGCGACACTGATCCATATTTCAGGCGTGAATACTCCCTCGAGATCGGAACAAACAATATACATACAGGTTCAGGTTTAATGTTTGAGGATATAATCCCTCAGTTCAATATAATCGTTTTTAAATTCAATAAATTCCTCTGGTATTTCACTGATGCTTTCAAAAGAACTGGGCAGGGGAGGGGAAAAACCCAGCAAACGGCAGATCTCATCACCGAATTTTGCAGGATGAGCTGTCTCCAGCGAAATGAAGAGCTGACCTGCTTGTGCCTCAGATCCTGTTTGTTCCCGGTACGATTCCATGCATTTCCATGCAACTGCTCCATGAGGCTCAAGGATTGCTTTATGCTTTTTATATGAATCAGAAATTGTCTTCCTGGTAACTTCATCTGAAATGCTTAAACTAAAAAAATCCTTTCTCATTCGTTCAAGGTCCGGATGCTTCAGAATTATTCCTTTCTCGTTCATCATGCCCCCGTAAAGCGCTACTATTCTGGCCAGGTTGCTGGGATGACCTACATTCATCGCATTGGAGATACAGTCAAATGAAGGTGCAATAACCTTATAAATCCCGGTCTTTAGATATTCAGGAACTTCATTGTTCCCGTTTGTTGCTATTATGAACCTGCTTACGGGCAATCCCATCTCCCTGGCCAGAATACCTCCCATGAGATTCCCTAAGTTGCCGGACGGAACACTGAACACCACCATCTCATTTCCTTTAGCAGCCACTCTCGACCAGGCATAGAAATAATATACAGTCTGAGGCAGGAGCCTCCCGATATTTATTGAATTTGCCGATGAGAGTTGAAGATTTGCAAGCGCAGGATCAAGGAACGCCTTTTTTACCATCTGCTGGCAGTCATCGAATTTGCCGTCGATGGCTATCACCCTGATGTTCCCCTTTAGTGTCGTCATCTGTCTGCGCTGCATCGCACTTACTTCATTATGAGGAAAAAGAATGATTACATCAATGTTCTCAAGTCCATGGAATGCGTTTGCAACCGCGCTTCCGGTATCACCCGATGTGGCTGTAAGTATTGTGAACCGTTCCCCGGCAGCAGACATATAGTAATTCATGAGCCTTGCCATGATCCTTGCGGCAAAATCCTTGAAAGATGCTGTAGGCCCCTGGTCGAGACGAAGAATGTAATTTCCTGTTGTGACTTTTTCGAGAGGAACAGCGAAGTTGTATGCATCTCTGCACAGCCCGTGGAGAATGTTTGTTTCAATCTCATCCTTCAGGAAACAGTCTAACACATCAGAAGCAATCTCATGATATTTTTTCGATCTGAAGCTCAGTAATATATCCCTGTCAATTTGCGGAATAACTGACGGCATGTACAATCCGCCATCAGGAGCAAGACCCTTCAGAAGCGCCTCCCGGAAACTCACTTCCGGAGCATTTTGATTTGTTGAATAATATTTTATCCTGTTTATTTTCATTATTAACCCTGATGCCCGACGCCTGACGCCCACCGCCTTTATACATTTACAACTCGCATCAAATCCGCAAAAACTCCCGCAGCCGTTACATCTGCACCGGCGCCATATCCTTTGATGACCATTGGCAATTCTTTATATCGCTCGGTTGTCAGTAATACTATATTATTGCTCCCCTCCAGGTAGTATGAAGGATGATCCTCACCTACTTCCACCAGTGCGACCTTTGCCTTGCCGCTTTCGAGTGTTGCGAAGAACCTCCATTTCTTCTTATTCCTTTTCAGTTCGAGCCTTTTCTTCTCAAATTCACCGTCGAGTTTTTCTACCTGCCTGTAAAAGTTGTTTAAGTCGCCTTCGAAACATTTTTCAGGAAGGAACATTTTTACCTCCACATCATTTAAATCGAGTTTATAACCTGCCTCCCTTGACAATATCAGGATTTTCCTTACCACATCGGTACCGCTGAGATCTGTTCTCGGATCGGGTTCGGAATAACCTTTTTCCCTGGCTTTCCTTATAGCCTTGCTCAATGGTAATTCGCTGCTCAACTCGTTGAAAATAAAATTAAGTGTTCCGGAAAGCACTGCCTCAATCTTATAGATTTTGTCGCCGCTTAATACAAGATCGCTTATTGTTTTTATAATAGGTAGACCTGCTCCGACAGTTGTCTCATACATGAAACGTACGCCCCGTTCGTGGGCGATCGATTTAAGGTGCTGATAATATGTGTATTCCGACGAACATGCGATCTTGTTTGCCGTTACCACTGAAATATAGTCAGCAAGTGCCTCACCATATACTCCTGAAACCCTGGGATCTGCAGTGCAGTCGATGAATACCGAATTTCTCAGATTCATTTTTTTTATCTGTCTGACAAACTCTGTAATATCGGCTTTCACTCCTTTATCCCTGAGGAGTTCGCGGCATGAATCAAGAGATATTCCTTTAATGTCAATCAGCATCTTACGTGAATTTGTCAATCCAAGAAGCCTGATCTTGAGATAATGTTCATCAAGAAGCAATGTTGCCTGTTTATGTAACTGTTTCAGGAGACTCGATCCAACGAGTCCGGTGCCAGCCACAAACAGGTTAACCTCGTCGTATGGTGAAAGGAAGAACCCGTCATGAATGGCATTAAGCGCTTTTTTGAGGTGTTCATTTTTTATTACGACCGAAATATTCAACTCTGACGAGCCCTGAGCAGTTGCAATAACGTTGATTCCATTTCTCCCGAGCGACCTGAAAAGCGTTGCCGAAATGCCGGGTGTGTTTTTCATTCTCTCTCCGACGATTGCAATCACGGAAAGGTTCTTTTCTATAACGATCTTAAGCTCATTGTTCTTTTTTATCTCCCGTTCAAATTCTTCATTTATGGCTTCTGATGCCGCGTTTGCTTCGGATGGTGAGACTGCAAAGGTGATCGAATACTCCGATGAAGCCTGTGTTATAAGAATAATGTTGACATTACGTTTAGCCAGGGCGCCGAACAGTCTTGCGGAGGTGCCTGTGACACCAACCATTGCCGGACCCTGAAGAGTAACCAGATCAATATGGTCGATCGATGAAATGCCCTTTATAGGACTACGGCTTTTATCCTGCACGTCCCCGTTTATCAGAGTTCCTTTCGATTTGGGATTAAAAGTATTTCTGACCATAACCGGGATCTTCGCCTTGTATACCGGCCTCAGTGTGGGAGTGTATATTACTTTTGCACCGAAGTGTGAAAGCTCCATTGCCTCAGCGTAGGTGAGGTTTTCAATTGTATACGCCTTCTCCACTTTTTTAGGATCGGCTGTCATAAAACCTTCAACATCAGTCCATATTTCAAGCACCTCCGCATCAAGGGCTGCAGCTATGATGGCCGCAGTGTAGTCCGAACCGCCTCTGCCGAGAGTTGTTATCTCTCCTGAAACCGTGCTTGCAATGAATCCGGGAACAAGGGTGAGTTGTGGTGAGGTCCCGATCTTCTCCCGGATAAGCTTATTTGTTATGCTGAAATCGACAACATAATTTCCGGTTCTTGTATCTGTCTTTATGAATTCTCTCGCATCTGCATAAATACTTGTTTCTATGAAGCTGCTGATAATTCTCGAGGATAATCTTTCACCTGCAGCGAGCACGATGTCGAGAGAATGTTTTGTGATCTCGTGGAGAAGGAATACTCCTGTGCAGGTCTCTGTCAGCTCATTCAGGATCTCATCCACATATTTCAGCACTTCATTCCTTCTATTCTTATCGCTTATGAGTGCCGATGTTGCCTCCCTGTGTTGTCTTGTGATATTACCCAGAAGTTCCCACGTTTCTGTATTGTTGTTTGCCGCCAGCTCTGCCAGTTTGTGGAGATGATCGGTGACTCCCTGGAAAGCCGAGACAACAACCACGCAGGGCAGCATCTGTGATTCAACAATCCGTTTTACCTCTCTGATGCGCTCCGGTGTTCCAACCGATGACCCCCCGAATTTCAGAACTTTCATTACAGTGTAAAATAAAAAAATGCATCCTCAGGATGCATAATATAAACCACAAAGATAATCAAATCTTCTAATGATTCAATATATTAAGTAAAATCCTTAATATGATTATAATAATATAGTAATAATGGTATATTTATTATGGATTTAAAGAAGAAGCTATAAACCGCAAAGAACGCAGAGGATCAAAAACGCAAAGGACGCAAAGTTAAATCCTTAATCCGGAGGATCTCTTTGCGTCCTCAGGTTTTAATCCTTAGCGCACTTTGCGGTTAACGGATCCCTAATATTAACTTGAAGAGGCTTTCTCCAATCTTTTCAGTATTGAGAAGATAAATGTTGCCGAAAGCAGCAGGCAAACAATAAATACCAGCCACAGGATGCTCAGGTTTATCTTATCCCAGAGGACCGTTCCGACAAAGAGCAGCTTGTTCCCGGTAGCTGTCGCTAATAGCCATCCACCCTGCATAAATCCCTGGAACCTAGATGGAGCTACTTTTGAAACGAACGACAGACCCATTGGACTGAGGAACAACTCAGCAACAGTAAGTATCAGGTAACTGCTTACAAGCCAGTACGGAGACACTCTGTCTGTATCTGCAACCGGCAATCCATTAAGGGAGGCAGGTGACGGAGCTCCTATCGAACCGACAAGGACAATTAAAAATCCGAATGCAGCAATAATCAATCCTATTCCTATCTTCTTGGGTGTTGATGGTTCAATTCCTTTCTTGTTAAGCCATGCAAAAACACCCATTACAGGAAATGTAAGAGCGACAATAAAGAGTGGGTTGAATGATTGGAATACCTCCGGTGAGATTGAATTCAGTGGGCTGAACCTGGTCAGTCCAAGTACTTTGCTGAGTATGTTTGCCGGATCAATTCCGTAGGCAAAAAACAATATTAACCATAGTGAAACAAGGAATAAAATCCCGCCGGTGATCCTGGCATTGCTTTTCATATTCTTGTAAAAGAGCAGAAATACTCCTGCGATGGCACCGATAACAGCAAGCATTGAAGGAAGTGTGAAGAACATATTGGTGAAGATGCCAACCTGCTTATCCGTATAATCCCTGGCAAAGAGTGTAAGAGTAAGTCCGTTCTGATGGAACGACATCCAGAAGAATATTGCAACAAGGAATACAAGCACAAGGGCTGTGATCCTTGCCCGCTCTTCTTTCTTTGCACTCATCAGTATCCATGTAATAAATCCTGCAAACAAGCCGATGGCAAATCCGTTATCCCAGTTAATCTGCTTAATATAATGCAGCCCGAAAGCAGTGATACCCATTGCGACAGCAGCTGCAATAAGAGGTACTGGTTTGAAATCTATCTTTTCTGTGGCTACCTCTGTTATCTTTTTCTCAGCCACTTTCAATTTATCTTTACTCGGGAGCAGCTTATTGAAGATTATGTAAACAAGAAGCGATATAACCATTGCAACTGCAGCGATTCCAAAAGCATAATTGTATCCTTTTGAAAATACTTCAAGGTAACTGTTTGCAAATGCTGAAAGATCAGTCACCGGACCGCTCAGGTTTACCTTGTCGGCCAGCTGCTGAAAAACAGCAGTGTCGGTAAGTGTCCCGTTATTGAACTGATGGCATAGTGACGGCAGAGAGCCGTCATGTGCAAAACCGTTGGTCTTAAGCCACCAGTTGCGCATTCCTGTTGCAGCAAAAGGAGCGAAGAATGCTCCTACATTTATTCCCATGTAAAAGATCATGAAAGCAGTATCCCTGAGCTTTGAATACTTTGGGTCATCATACATCTGACCTACAACTGCCTGGAGATTGCCCTTAAACAGCCCGTTCCCCAGCGCAATTGTGAATAGTCCGATAATCGTTATGGTCAGAGTCATCCCGGGAACTGCCATTATAATATATCCGGCAAACATTATTACAATACCTGCAAGAATTACCAGCTTGTATTTTTTTGTGGAGTCGGCCAGTATTCCTCCAAGAAGGGCAAGTGCATATATGCTGAAATAAAACCAGCTGTATATTTTACCTGCCTCATCAGCAGGAAGTCCAAACTTGGCCTGAAGGAATAGTACGAGAATGGCCATCATTGTATAGAAGCCGAACCTCTCACCCATATTGGAAAAGAAGGCTACAAGCAGACCTTTTGGATGATTCTTAAGCATATTCTGTGATAATTAGTTAATAATTAATGAATTAATTAAAACAAAGTCATGCAACTTTAAGTACATGACCGGAAACAAATATATCAATCTTTTTTTATTAATGGTTGAAGAGTTTAAATTTGTAATATAATGAGTTTGCAGGATGAAGATATTCCGGTGTGACCAGGTACGCGAAATCGATCAATATACAATATGCAACGAACCCATTGCTTCGGTTGACCTTATGGAAAGGGCTGCCGGCAAATTGTCTGAATGGTACACTGAAAGGTATATGCCAAACAAGCCGGTGTTCATATTTTCCGGACCGGGAAACAATGGCGGCGACGGTCTGGCTCTTGCAAGAATGCTTTCAAAAAAAAGGTATTCAGTTTCGGTATTTTTGGCAGGATCAGCTGATAATGCATCTCACGACTGGAAAATAAACAGAAACCGGTTAAACGATGAAACTCAGGTGCCCTTTCTGACAATTTCAGATGATAACCAGTTTCCGGCTCTTCCTGCCGGTTCAATAATTATAGATGCACTGTTCGGTTCAGGACTTTCCCGTCAGCTTACAGGTATCTCTTCCGGGATCGTTAAAAAGATTAATGCATCTGGCTGCGAGGTCATTTCTGTTGATATCCCTTCAGGATTATTTGGCGAAGACAACAGCGGCAATGATCCTGAAAGTATAGTCAAAGCCTCTTACACACTCTCATTTCAGTTTCCTAAATTATCCTTTCTCTTCCCTGAAAATGAAAAATTTACAGGGAAATGGGAAGTATTGCCGATTGGACTCCATGAAGAGGCTATTGAGAATATGAAGACTCCTTACAGGTTTCTTGAAAAGAATATGGTTAAGCCGTTGCTTAAGATAAGAGGCAAATTTGACCACAAGGGAAGCTTTGGTCACGGACTTTTGACAGGGGGATCTTACGGCAGAATGGGAGCAGTTGTGCTTGGAGCCAGAGCTGCACTCCGTACAGGAATCGGGCTTATTACATGCCACATACCCTCACGGGGTAACCTTATAATCCAGTGTGCAGTACCTGAAGCCATGGCAATTCATGACAAATCAGAAGAATTTATTTCAGGTATCGGCGATACAGTATCCTTTTCTGCTATTGCCATAGGACCAGGTATGGGTACAGAAAAGGAGACTCAAGCCACACTTCATGAATTCCTTGAGAAATGCAGGAAACCTCTGGTTATTGATGCTGATGCACTTAATATCCTTTCAGAGAACAAGGCATGTCTAAAGGATATTCCTGCAATGGCAATACTGACACCACATCCAAAAGAGTTTGAGCGTCTTGCCGGAAAATCGGAAAACAGTTTTGAAAGGCTGAAGAAACAGATCAGGTTCTCTGCAGATCATAACTGCATAGTCGTTCTTAAGGGGGCACACACTTCTGTTACAGAACCAGGAGGGATGGTTTGGTTTAACAGCACGGGCAATCCCGGTATGGCGACTGCCGGAAGCGGTGATACCCTGACGGGTATTATCCTTTCGCTGCTTGCGCAGGGTTATAAACCCGCAGATGCTGCAATTACTGGTGTATTCCTGCATGGACTCGCGGGTGATATGGCTGAAGAAAGATCATCCGGAGAATCGCTTATCGCGTCCGATATAATTGATTGTATAGGTGCAGCCTTCAACAGAATAAGAGAGTGATTAAATCGTTTTACAATTAGTGAGCAATTTGACTTAACAAGTTCTGATTTATGAAAAATACCACACGGATCTTAATATTTGCTGTCATAGTTTTTCTGTCAGTCTCCTGTACGACCAGCAAAAAAATGACAATCCCTGACACAACGATCGCCTCTCTGACGGACACGACAAAGTTGGGCGAGGGCAGTCTTGTATATGCTCTGCCGCGAACAGTTTTTACTGTCAGGGTGGAAATGGAACGTGAGGTCAGAAAACCTGGGCCTTATGCAAAATATGCCTCTGACCTGCTTGGATTGAAAGATGTTATCATGACAGAAAGCGAACGATGGAGCCTGACAGGTATCTCTCTGAACTCTCACGAAGAAGCAGATCCCTCGGAATATTATGTGATCGGGACCAGCGTGCCATTCAGGACAAATGTTCTCTCATTGAAGAAAGAAGGACTGATAATGGATATTAATCCGGAAAAGAATTTTGAAGGAGAGAGCCTGATTACGGGAAAAGAAATCAATGATGATCAGTTCCGCTCTTATGACCTGGGGTCTGACGAATATTTTATTTCCCGGAGTGATACTGCATACAGGCGCGTCAGCATGGATGACACATTCATCAGGGTGCCTTACATTGTCGAAAAGAAAAAGATGCTTACAACCGACCAGATGGCTGAGCGTGCAGCAAGGCGGATTATGGATATCCGCGAGGGGAGGATCCTTATCCTTACCGGTGAAGCAAATGTCTTTCCCCAGAATGAAGCCGCCATAAATGAAATAAACAGGCTGGAAAAAGCATATATAGAGCTTTTTACAGGTAAAATACTGACAGAAAAGAGGATAATGTCATATCAGGTCATCCCGGAGAAGGAAAATGGAAGCAGCCGGATCAGATTATTTGCTTATTCTGAAGATGAAGGTCCTTGCAATGCAACCGAAGAATGCGAAACAAATGTAATAATGATCATTCAACCCGAGCAAAAAACCAGGGACCTTACGATTATTGCCCGCCAGCATTCTGAGCCTTCTGAACAGAAACTGGATAAACTTTTTTACAGGATTCCAGACGTAGTAAATGTTAAGATTAGTAAATGTTAAGATAATGGACGGAGAAGAGCCCATTTACATATCACGAAAACTGGTTTATCAGTATGGAGAGGTGATGCAGCTGCCTTCAAACTTCATTCTGAATAAATAATCCGTCATTGCGAGCGAAGCGAAGCAATCCTGATAATATTATCTGCTATTTTACTTTTCCCACGAAGCTCTTCTGAAACTCTTCCCATGTTTTGCCCTTATAGTTGTTGCCGGCAAAATAGGTAAGAATCATTTCCATCTCTTTAGGCTGCTTATATCCGGCTATCG
>JALONV010000001.1 GCA_025454755.1 Bacteroidales bacterium
GGCAGAAATCCGATTTACTCGGAAGCAGACAGAGTATATATGCTCGAGAAGCTTGCATGAAAGCTTTCCGGAGCCGGAGGAGGAGGGTATCTGATACTCATCAGTGAGAAGGAAATTCCAAATTCAATTAAAGTGAGAATCAGGATCAAGGATTATTGGTTGTAGTTAATTAACAAAATCAAAGGATAATGGACAAAATCGCACTTATCTCAGGAATTACTGGTCAGGATGGTTCATACCTTACCGAGTTACTTTTAGATAAGGGTTATGAAGTGCATGGGATTATAAGGAGATCAAATTCATTCAATAATCTCAGGACAGATCATATTTAAGAAGATAAAGAATATCTTAGTAAAACCGTTTTCTTCATTTACTAAACAGTTAGTAGCGTGAAGTGAGGGTTTGTCTTAACGAAGGATTAAAGTTGGACTATCAAAAAAATTATATGCAGAATGTATGACTTGATCACTACTTTGTATTTGCATATTATCTAGTTCTAGCTTAAAATATATATTTGCATTATAAAAACTGTTTAATCTACCTATGATTGATTTGATTATATATGATTTTGATGGCGTAATGACTAATAATAAGGTTATTATTGATCAATCCGGGAATGAAAGTGTAATTGTTAATCGTTCGGATGGATTAGCGATTTCTGAATTCAGAAGAAGAGAAATAAAACAGATTATAATTTCAACTGAAAAAAATTCTGTTGTGCAGCGAAGAGCTGAAAAGTTAAAAATACCTTGTGTTAATGCTGTTGAAGATAAAAAAACAGTTGTTGAAGAATATTTTAAAGAACATAGTATTGACAGGACAAAAGTTGTCTATTTGGGTAATGATATTAATGACCTGGAAGTAATGAAAGTTGTCGGATATCCTGTAGCCCCTGCAGATGCTCATGATTCGATAAGGCTAATTAGCAAATTTGTCACAAGTTGCAATGGGGGAGACGGGGTTGTACGCGAACTTCTTGACATACTGATCATTGAGGATTTGATATGATAATACTTAAGATAAAAATGTATATTTATATAGTATTATTTAAATAATAATATGAAATCTATATTTATAACAGTGCGCAATGGTTCTACCAGATTGAAAAATAAAGCACTGATGCCAATTCAGGGAATTCCGACGATTGAATATGTGATCAGGAGGGTTAAACACTCGGAACTTGCTCAAAGTATTGTCCTTTGTACAACTGAAAACAAAATGGATGATTCGTTAGTTGAAATCGCCCAAAGAAACAATATCTTATATTTCCGGGGATCAGAAGAAGATAAGCTGGAACGATGGAGAGGGGCTGCGCAAAAGTATAATGTTGAATTCTTTTGTACTGCCGATGGTGATGACCTCTTTTGCGATCCTGCATTGATTGATTTGGCATTTAAACAGTACCAGAAAAAAAATATAGATTTTATTGAATCAAAAAAAGTAATTACAGGTGCATTTACATATGGAATTAAAGTTACTGCATTAAATAAGGTCTGTGAAATTAAGGATTCTGATAAAACTGAAATGATGTGGGTATATTTCACTGATACCGGATTATTTAAGTGTGAAGAATTAGAAAATATTCCGGGAAAATATATCCGTTCTGATATTCGCATGACTCTCGATTACCAGGAAGATTTTGATTTCTTTAATACAGTTATAGTTAAGTCGGGAAAAAAGACGGAATATCTGCCAATGAACGAGATTGTTGATATTATAAACAAGTATCCTGAAATTAAAAATGTAAATTTCTTTCGTCAACAACAATGGGCGGATAATCAAAAGAATAAGACAATTCTTAAACTCAAGAAATAATCAATATTATGAGTGAACTAAAAAATCCTTCAAAGTATTTAGGCAATGAGCTTGTGTACCTTGAGAAAGTTTTAAATTCTGAATTCTGGTCAGCTACCACAGGCAACTGGAATCAAACTTTGGAAAAGGCATTTGCTGAAAGAATGGGAACAAAGTTTGGTGTTGCTCTGAATTCTGGTACTTCAACTTTGCATGCAGCGCTGGAGGCGGCAGGAGTGGGTCCTGGCGATGAAGTAATATCACCCGCTATTACAGTAATAATGAATACTACAGCGACAATTCATGCAAATGCAGTACCAGTATATTGTGATGTTGATCCTGATACTTTTAACATGGATCCCAATAAACTTGAAAAGTTAATTACACCTAAAACAAAAGCAATAATCCCTGTAGCTATTTATGGACTTCCATGTGATTTGGATCCGATTTTAGAAATAGCAAAGAAACATAATATTGTTGTTATTGAAGATAATGCACAATGCTTTCTGGGAACTTATAAAGGCCGGCTTGCAGGTACTTTGGGCCACATGGCTAGTTTTAGCTTTGAAAATACCAAGCACATTTCGTGTGGAGAGGGAGGCATTATTATTACCGATAATGAAAAATATGCAGAGATGGTGCGTAAAATAGGAGGCCATGGATTCAAAAACCTAAGAGCTGAAGAAGGACGTGTACGACTTAATGCAGATGTTTTTCAGAGCCCTCATTATAAACGTCATGATGTTATCGGATGGAATTACCGCTTATCCGAATTTTTAGCTGCTGTTGCATATGCACAACTTGAACGAATCGATGATCTGGTCGAACTACGTGTTAAATCAGCCCAGTATTTTATTGATATAATGACATCTGAATGTGACTATCTTATACCTCAAAGAACACCTGAAGGATACAGTAATTCATATTATACACTAGGGGTCAAATATATCGGTGAAGAAAAAATAGGAGTGAAATGGGAGGAATTTCGTAAAGCTTATGTAGAAGCCGGGGGGGATGGATTTTATGGTGCATGGAGTGTGCCATACCTTGAACCTGTGATGACCGAACGGAAGTTTGTTAAACGGTTGCCAGATGTTTATAAGGATGTCTATTATCAACAGGGATTGTGTCCGGTAGCAGAACAGATTCAACCTCTACTGCAGCAATGGAAATCAAATTATCGATCGCTTGATCTTGCTAAACATAAAGCTGAAATCCTGAGAACAGTCATTAAAAGATTTAAAAACAGATAACCTATTGTTATGTTTGATATAAACTTCTATCGGAAAATAGAACCTCTTAGAGTCCGTCTGGAAAAGGGTGAGGTATTTGAAAAAGAGTGGTTGTTGGACCAGCTTGAGTCTACACGAGACAAACGACCCATTATTTATAATGTTGAAACTACAAACGCATGCAACATGCGATGCGAAATGTGTCCCCGTACTACTATGATGACCAGGAAGATTGTGACCATGAAACCTGAGTTATTCAAAAAAATAGTTGATCAGATCGAACCTCATAAGCAGGAAGATTGGAAACTTTGGGAAGATTTTGTTATCAGCCGTTATGGAATTCTTCCAGCTGAAATGAGTGAAAATCATTTTTTCTTATATATAATACCAAAAGTAATTCAATTGCATGGTTATGGTGATCCCCTTCTTGATAAGAATATGCCATTATATGCTAAATTATTGAAAGAGAAAGGATTCCAGTCATATTTTAGCTGTAATCCATCCAATATCGATATGGAGCGGACAACGATTATGTTCGAAAACGGATTAGATTATATTAAGTATTCGATCGAGACAATTGACGATATCCTTCATAAGAAGATTCGTGGCAAGGCTTCAAATTTTACTGATAGCTATAAAAAAATATTAAAGCTGCTGGATCAAAAGTCCAGGACTAATTTTAATACAACTATTATTATAACCATGCTTGATCTTCATCGCCCGGATCAGGAAGAGGATTTTGAAAAACTTAAAAAAGCATTTGAGGGATGTGATGTCTATCTTTATTTCAAAAGCGAAGATCAGCAGTGGTATCGTAAAGATTATCATGGCACTACTTCTGTACATTGGTCCGAATTTTGCAAGCACCCATGGATGTCTATGACGATTAAGTCGGATGGTGAGGCTACTATGTGTATGGAAGATTTTAATAATGAAATAATATTAGGAAACACCCGAACCGAAAGTTTATCTGATATATGGAATGGTGAAAAATATCAGCAATTCAGGAGAGACCATGTTGAACTTAATAAAGATATTAAATGTGTTATGCAATGCGATATGTCTATGGTTGGCCATTATTTCAAACCTAAGAAAAAGGCTGACAGCGGCCGGACTGCTTGATAATTTGTTATTGAAAAATAGTAGCTCATCAGATAATATTCATAGTGAACTTAAAATGAATGAGTTCAGAAAATACTAACCTTTAAAACATAAGTATGCTTGACATAGCCAAACTTTCGAAACCATATTTAATTGCTGAAATCGGGATAAACCATAATGGAGATTTACAAATTGCCAAAAAGCTAATTGATGCTACTTTTGCATGTTCATGGGATTGTGCGAAATTCCAAAAAAGAAATCCTGAAAAATCAACCCCGGAACATCAAAAAAATATTGAAAAAGAGACTCCATGGGGTAAGATGACCTATCTCGAGTATAAATACAAAGTCGAGTTTGGAAGAGCGGAATATGACTGCATAGATTCTTACTGTAGAGACAAACCTCTTGAATGGAGCGCTTCAGTTTGGGATTTAGACAGTCTAGAATTTTTAGCAAAATATGACCTTTCATTTCTTAAAATCCCATCTGCTCATCTGACTAATAGTGAATTAATCATTGAAGCTGGAAAAACTAATCTCCCAATAATATTATCAACAGGGATGAGTACTCTTGAAGAAGTTGATGCAGCAGTTAATTTATTGAATAAGCATGCAAAACAATTTGCCGTTATGCATGCAAATTCTTCATATCCGGCAAAGGACGATGAATTAAACCTGTTGGTGATTCCTAAGCTAATTGATAGATACCATTGTCATGTTGGTTACAGCGGACATGAATATGGTCTGGATTCAACCACTATAGCTGTTGCTTTGGGCGCCAAGATAATTGAGCGACACATTACCCTTGATCATAAAATGTGGGGGACTGATCAGTCTTCCAGTGTTGAGATTCAAGGTATGGATAAGCTTTATAAACAAGTTTCGGCCGTAAAGAAATATATGGGCGATGGAGTAAAAAAAATATATGAGAGCGAATTACAAATTCGAAAAAAACTTAGAGGAATTTGATAATCCTTTTCAGATTAGTTCCAGGTTACCTTTAAATATTTTTTTGCTCAGCTTTGAGTCCCTCCGCAACAAAAACATCTTATTATCGAAGATAAGATCTGCCATGGTTGATGATGGACTTCACCTGTAATTTATAAAGAAGCATGTATGATGATACCGAATGTGATTCTTTTCGCCCGCGACTATCAGGCAATATTATTCCCAAAACTTCTCTCAGATAAGTATAAAAGCATTTTTGTCACATTGACTGTAAGTGAGAAGAAACTTATTCAGCAGGCTGGCCATGAAGTAGCTGCATGCTTTGAGGAGGATTTTAATACATTATCATGCGACAATCTTCCCTCTTCATATCTGATCACTTCATTTGTCACAGATCGCTTCTTTGGGAGGTTCTCTCCTGAGATCCGGAGAATGATCCTGGCCAGGGAAATTGCATTCTGGCAAAATATAATGGACAAATATAAACCGGTAGCAGTAATTAATGAGATTATCGCAATTGAGATTGCTGAGGTGATGTATATTGAGGCCATGAAAAGGGGTATTAAATACTTTGCATGGTTAATGTCTCCATTTGATAATAGAAATTTTTACTGGCTTGATATTCCTTATCATGCGCAGCTGAATGATAAGGTTTTTAATAATGAGCCTGATAATGATTCTCTGAAATTTGCTCAGTCATACTATGACAAAATCAATACGAGTGAAAATGTCAAACCATTTTATGCTTCAAACTTAAAATCAAGATACAATATCATGTCACCTATAAAATGGGGCATGATCTATATCATTAAGACCTTGCGATCGGTTCTTTTCCCTGCGAAGATTCCTTACCTGAAATCTTATTATTTCGACAAGACTGATTTGCTCATTAAAATATCGGGGTATTTTAACTCTTTGATTTATTCATATGATAAGGTGCCTGCAAACAGTGAAATAGTATTCTATCCTTTGCACTATGAACCTGAAGCCAGCATATTGTATATGTCTGAGTTTAACGAGGACCAGATTGGTTTGATACGTAACCTGGCGAAATGTCTGAAAAATAATCAGGTATTAGTTGTGAAGGAACATCCGCAGCAACCGGGAATGCTCCTGTCAAAGAGATTCAGGGAATTAAGGAAAAGTCTATCCAACATTGCATATTTACCGTCTGAGTTTTCAACAAAAAAGATAATCCAGCTGTCTGAGCTTGTTATCACACAAACGAGTACTGCAGGCTGGGAATCTTTAATTCTTGGGAAACCAGTTGTTGTAATGGGTAAGGTATTCTATGATAAGCATCCTCAAGTAAATATTTTTAGTGATTTTAGCTGGCTAAAACAGATAATTCACAGTCAGGAATATTTATATCCTGAAAAGGAGAAAACTTTGCAGCTTATTGCTCAATTGTGGCATTACTCAAGGGAAGGCAATCCATACCCCCATGCAGGTCTTTATAACGATATGAATATAAATAAAATAAGATGTGCCATCGAAGAAAAACTGATGGAGGAATGCTCGACAGACTGAGACAATCAGGGCCATATTCTATTATTGAAAACTATTCCAGTGAAAAGATATCCTATATCATAATAAATCTTATTGTCAGTTCTCTCGCTTTTGTAAAGTCATTCGTTTTTATGAAATACCTAGGATTATTTGACCTTGGTATTTTGACTATTATCCAGACAATCATAATGAGTGTCGGATTGCTTCAATTAGGTTTTCTAAATGGGGGCTACAGGATCTTTTCACTCGGTATCAGTAAAGAATCAGAACAGATTAATAACCAGATATTTACTTATATTTCAGGTTTGTCGTTCTTCTTGATTATTGTCTGGATCTGTCTCCTTCCATTCAAATTTGATATTTCTGACTATCTAATTCTGATCGGAATTTTTATCGGTATACTCTCACTTACTTGCAACTGGCTGACAAATGCTTTAATTGCAAAGCAGTTCTATAAAAAGCTGAATGAATTCAATCTTATTTCTACTCTCTTGAGCATAGTTGCATTGCCGCTTATCTATTGGTTTAAGATTTATGGGGCAATAATTGTACTTTTAATTCAACCTGTTCTGTTTATTTCCATGTGCCTGGTTATGCACAAGGATTTGAGGCCTACACAATTTATTATTGATAAGTCGCTGATAAGAGATATACTTAAGTTTGGGTTCATTCCTTTTCTGACCGGCATTTTTACACTTATAACAAATCAGATTGAACGCTGGAGTATTCTTGGCTGGCTTGGAACTGTTAGTCTGGGCAAATTCTACCTTGTTTTTCTCTTCTCTTCGGTATATATCTTAATCCCTGCCTCAATAAATAACTTATTCTTCCCAAAAACAATGAGGTTTTATCAGGAGCGCGATTATTCTAAAATTAAACAAGTCATAGAAAGATATTATGCAGTACTTGCCGGATATATCCTGGTTGCTGTAATTCTTACACTTCTGTTTTTAAAACCACTGGTTATTTGGTTACTCCCAATCCATCTTGAAAGCGTAAAATATGTATATCTGATATTGCCAGGATTGATACTTATCTCTTTGTCAGAACCAATAGGATTATTATATAATGCCTCAGTAATATTGAAACCCATGTTCTGGGCATATTTTTCAAGTGTAATTTTATTTATTGTTCTTCTTGCTTTTTTCATTGCAAGGGACCAATTGTCACTTGATAACTTCGCAATATTCAGAAGTGTTATCGGCGCATTTATTTTGCTTTCCTTTTCATTATCATATATAAAATCACGGGAAAAAATCTGGCTGGCAAAATGACATATTCATTGATAAAAAGGGCATTGTCAATCTGGATATTCAGATTGTTCTATAAAAAACAGTTTAAGTGTTTTGGAAAAAATGTAAGTATTGTCTGTCCGTTGAAAATCAACGGGATAAATAATATTAGCATTGAGAATAACGTCACAATTGAATATAAAACATGGCTCGCGGCTGTGCCTATTGAGAAAGGAACTGTTCCTGTTCTAAGAATTGGAGAAGGATCTGCTATCGGGCATTTCAATCATATATACTCCACTAAATCAATAATAATCGGTAAAAAGGTTCTAACTGCTGATAAGGTTTATATATCTGATAATCTTCATGGTTATGACGACATAACTGTACCGGTCATCGACCAGCCTGTAAGGCAAATTGGGGAAGTAGAGATTGGCGATGGGACATGGATTGGGGAGAATGTTTGCGTGATAGGTGCTAATATTGGAAAAAACTGTGTCATTGGTGCGAATTCTGTCGTCACAAAAGACATTCCTGACTATTGTGTGGCGGTAGGTGTCCCTTGCAGAATTCTTAAAAGATTTAACCACGAAACAAAAAAATGGGAAAGACTCAACTGATGAAGAAAATTTTAATTACTGGAGGCGCCGGATTCATTGGAAGTAGACTAGCACTTAATTTATTATCAAATGGTTATGAGGTTACGGTTCTCGATAATCTGTCTTCACAGATACATGGCAATGCCCCTGAGACAGAGTCTCCACTTTACAGATCAATAGAAAACAAGGTTGTCTTCATAAGAGGCTCAGTTACCGATTATAATGTTTTTAGAGATGCTGCCATGGATCAGGATGTTGTAGTCCATTTCGCAGCTGAAACAGGGACAGGACAATCAATGTACGAAATCAAAAAGTATATGGATGTAAATGTAGGAGGCACTGCGAACCTATTGGACATCCTGGTAAAAGAAAAGCACTCTGTAAAAAAAGTAATTGTTGCCTCTTCCAGAGCAATTTATGGCGAGGGTAAATATTTCTGTTCTGAGCACGAAAATGTATTTCCTGCTTCAAGAAATGATTCGGACTTGCTGCAGGGAGACTTCGAATGCAAGTGCCCCTATTGCCAGGGTAAGATTAGCCTTTTACCCACCTCTGAAGATTCGTTAATTCATCCGTCTTCAATTTACGGCATTACAAAGCAGACACAGGAAGAAATGCTTTTTGTTGTGTGTAAATCAATAATGATTCCGGTTGTAGCTTTTAGGTATCAGAATGTATACGGACCTGGACAGTCCCTGACAAATCCTTATACAGGGATCCTTTCAATATTCTCTTCGCTCTTGATGAATGAAAAGGAGATTAACATATTTGAAGATGGACAAGAAAGTCGGGACTTTGTATATATTGATGATGTGGTTGAAGCCACTATATCAGGAATTATAGATCATAGAGCAGATAATGAAGCTTTTAATGTTGGAACAGGCATTCCGACGACTGTTTTACAAGTTGTCAATGTTCTGGCTGAATCGTTAGGTGTAAAAGCAAAGATCAAAATTTCGGGTAACTTCAGGAATGGTGATATCAGGCATAATTATGCCGATCTGAAAAAAATCGGATCAAAATTGAATTACCTGCCTGGCATCCCTTTTCAAACAGGCATAAGGGAGTTTGTAAAATGGGCTGGAACTCAAAAGTTTGATTGCAGTAATTATACGGATTCACTTATTGAAATGAAGAAACTGGGACTTTTCAAATGAATGAACCGGAAAAATATCTTTCAGGTAAGGAGATCTTGTTAATATGTCCTAAATTCTTTAATTATCAGACATTTATAGTTAATGAATTAAAATCAAGAGGGGCTTCTGTTCAATATGTACCCGAAATTGAAGAACGACTGATTTTTAAGTTTCTGCGTAGGATAAGGAAAAGCAAGCTTCAAGAGTTATATGATAAATACTATTTAGAATCTATTCCCTGGCAGAAAAAGTTTGATATTGTCTTTGTAGTAAAAGGAGCAGGCTTATCACTGGATCTATTAAAGAGACTTCGCTTGTACAGTCAAAAAGGGCATCTTTTGCATTATCGGTGGGATTCAGTCAGAAACTTTGATAATCTGTACATGAGAGAGTTTTTTGACCATACATTTTCTTTTGATAAACCGGATTGCGAAAATTACGGTTTCATATATCACCCGTTATTTTTCGTTCCGGTTTATAATAACGAGAATGTCTTAAATAATCATTCTTATGCTTATGATATAATGTTTATTGGAACCGCAAATGAGGAAAGAATCCGGTTTTTTGAGAAATTAAGACCTTTTCTTACAAACAATAATTTGGTTTCTTATATAAATCTTTATACAAGCAAATGGAGATATGTAAAGTTTAAAATCAAATCACTTGATACGACTTATCTTACGACAAAAACTTTAGAGGATGAGGAAGTAATTAAAATTATGCGAAAGTCAAAATCAATATTAGATGTGCCAAGTAAAAACCAAAATGGACTGACTATGAGGTCATTTGAGACTCTGGGTTCTGGGAAGATGCTTATTACTACAAATACAAGAATACGGAATGAACATTTCTATAATCCAGAGCAGATTAAGATAATTGATAGTGATAACTTCAATATTATCAATGACTTTGCTCATTTGTCCTGTTTTACTTTTGCACCTATGACTGAGTTTTCTCTGGAAAAATGGATAAGAAGAATCTTAACGTACAATGGTTAGATTAATCAGACTAGTTCTTTTATTCATAGTTTTTATCTCTACCGGCGGAATATATTTCCAGTTTTATTCAACCTTTCTAAATATTTTTTCCGTTTTTCTGGCTGGACTTTTGCTTTTATTTACGAAGATTCCGTTAAAGGAGTTCACTTTAAAAGTACTGATTGCAATTCTAACAGTCCTTATAATCTTTGTCGTCCATTTCATTCTTAATCTTCACAATTCAGTTCAGATTTCAGATTATCTTTCTCTCTTTATCAGAATATTGGTAGTTATCGTGCTGTTATACCATTATCGGGTTAGTGGGGCAAATGTTATTGAAGATTTTAATAAGATACTGATCCTCTTACTTGTTCACGGAGTTTTAAATTTCTGCATAATAAATATTTTTAAGAACCAATTGTTCAACTGGGAGAGGACAGAAATAGAGTTTACAACTCGAACAATAGGCTATGTTTTTTTTACATCCGATTATTACTCGCTTCTTCGAAACTGCGGATTGTTTTGGGAACCTGGCGTATATCAACTCTTTATTAACTTGTATTTGTTTATCAATCTGTTTGTGCTAAGAGAGGCAAAGTGGTACACAATAGCCTTTATATTCCTGTTGATTCTGTCGACTCAATCCACTCTGGGAATAATCATCTTCGGGATTATTGTGTTCTATTACCTATATTTTAAGTTGAATTTCAACAGATTGCTAGCTTTGATTTTTTTCTTATTATTATCTTTCTTTTTGTTTCTGCCGAATATCAAGGCTAAATTCAGTGGAGAAAACAAGATCTCCTATCAAGCCCGAATTTTTGATAGTGTTTCAGGCATTCTGGCTGTGGGTTACAGCCCTGTGATTGGATATGGTTATAATCCGCGTGATAATGCCAGTTTGACATTTGCCGAGAAACATTATAAAAAAGCACTGGAAACTGCAAAACTATCCTATATTCATAAGAGAGGAAACACAAATTCAGTGGTTATTAATTTTGTTTATTGGGGTATCCCAGTCGGATTTATTATTCTATACCTCCTATATAAACAAACTTTGATAAAGTCACGAAAGAATTTATTCTTTTTGTTTTGTATACTTACCTGTTCAGTTGAGCCATTATTGTTTTCGGGTATATTCTTATTGATCATCTTTTCAGCACTTGTGGGCAATATCGATCCTGCTCCTAAAATTGTTAGTATAAATGAAGTTCGCTGAAGTCTCTATTGTTGTTGCCAACTATAACAATTCGAAATATCTAATTCAATTTTTTGATTCGATAATTAAATCTTCAAATTATCCGGAAGAGATAATTTTCGTTGACGATTGTTCAACTGATGATTCCATTGATATTCTTAATACGTTAGAAATTAAAAATCTAAAACTAATTCGTCTGCCAAATAATGTAGGATTCTCGAATGCTCTGAATTGTGGAATTGAAGAAGCTTCATGCAAATACATCATGAGAGTAGATCCGGACGATTATATTGATGAAAGAAGGATTGAGATTCAGTACAATTTTTTGGAGAATAATCCTGATATAGATGTCCTGGGATCTAATTGTAAATATTACAATGAGAACTTAAATAAATATGTTGCCACATCAAATGTCAAAATTGGCCATGATGAGATTGTAAGGCGATATGAAAATGGGGAACACGGAATGATTCATGGAACTATAATGTGCAGGAGGAATGTCTTAAAAACTGTCAAGTACAGCCAGGAGAATTATCCTGCCGAAGAATTTGATATCTTCTCAAGGATGATAGTCGGAGGATATAAATTCCATAACCTCTCAACTCCGCTCTTGACCTACAGGATCCATAGTAGAAGCGTCTCCAATAAGATGCCTTTTGCGACTGTCAGGAAGATTTATGAACTTAATGAATTGTATTTCAAAAAGAAAAATTCCTTTTTGAAAGTTTTGCGAATGTTTTTATTCCTGAGGCATTACAGAAGTTTCCTTGATGATAAATCGATTTTCAAAAGATATGGATCACTATTTATTTGTATTCTGGTACGACCTGAAAGTATCCTAAGCAGGATATGGACTGGTATTAAAATATTTTTTAAACATAATAAACAAACAAGAAATGAGGAGTTCAAAATTAGACCTGACTAAATACAATACTGATAAAATTGAGTCAGGTTATTTGACACAGTATGATGAAGAATTTGCTTCTCTTGTTCAGGAAGATATTCGCCTGCTTGAATTAGGGATACGTGATGGCGGATCATTATTGCTCTGGAAAGATTATTTCCCTGAATCTAAAATTGCAGGAATCGATATTAAATTGCCTGAGCAGTTTCAGTCTGTTCAGGATATATTTCTTTATGAGGGGAGCCAGGCTGATCCGGTCTTTTTAAGCAATGTTGCATCAGAAGTGGCTCCAGACGGATTTGACATAATAATTGATGATGCTTCACATATAGGAGAACTGACCAGTAAAGCCTTCTGGCACCTCTTTGATAACCATTTAAAGAAAGGCGGAGTTTATGTCATTGAAGATTGGGGAACTGGCTATTGGTCAGATTGGCCTGATGGCAAAAGTTTCAGACCGCACAGATCATTTCTAAGAGATTTCCGGTTGAGCCTTATGTCAAAGTTTAATTCACTGCGTCATATACCTTTTAAAATGCCTGTCAGTTCACATAACTATGGGATGGTTGGATTCATAAAGAGTCTGGTTGATGAGCAGGGTGCCTCGGATCTTTCCAGAATGAAAATGAGGGAGAAATCAACACGGAGCTCTAAATTTGCGAAGATGATAATATATCCGCACATTGTTTTTATTCACAAATCCAAACAATAAGTCTGTCCAAAACATCCTCATTAACACCTGACCTAAAGATTTTTTCAGCCGATGCAGAATGCTGGAAATAACATAATTGTTTTCAATAATAACTTGCAATTTGTCTAAAATAAGATTGGCAATTATTGGGACACAAGGTGTCCCGGCCCAATATGGAGGTTTTGAGACTTTAGTTGAATATCTGGTTACTTATCTGGCTAAAGAGTTTGATATCACTGTTTTTTGCTCCTCAAAGATCTATGGGGAAAGGATATCAACCTATAATGGATGCAGATTAGAATATATCCCTATTTATCCAAATGGATATCAAAGTATTTTTTTCGATTTTTTTTCGATTCTTAAATCATTGAGAAAATGTGATAGAATCTTAATCCTGGGAGTCTCAGGTGGCATATTTTTCCCATTATTAAAGTCATTCAGCCATAAATTTATATTAAACATTGGTGGACTTGATTGGCAGAGATCAAAGTGGAGCACTTTAACGCAGCGATTTTTGAAATTGTCAGAAAAGCTGGCTATCTTAAATTCAAGAGACATCGTATCGGATAATTTGGGGATTAAAGACTATATCCAGAATGAATACAAAAGAGATAGTACAATAATAGCTTATGGAGGCGATCAGGTCGCATTTTATTCATACAGTGATAATGATCTTGCGAAATATCCATTTCTGAATAGGGATTATGCTTTCTCTGTTGCCAGAATTCAACCAGATAATAATATAGAATTGATTCTTGATGCCTTCATTAATAATACTGTTATACCAATTGTTTTTGTCGGAAACTGGAATAACTCAAAATATGGACGAAATATCAAAGACTATTATTCAAAATATGAAAATGTATTTCTTTTAAATGCAATTTATAATAGACACGAACTTGACATTTTGCGGTCTAATTGCAAGGTCTATATTCATGGACATTCTGCAGGAGGTACAAATCCCGCACTGGTCGAAGCAATGAGCCTTGGTCTTCCTGTTTTAGCTTATTCTTCGATCTTTAATATCAATACAACCCAAAATTCAGCTTTGTTTTTTGCGACCAGCGAGGAATTAAAAGAAAAGTTAATTATTAGGGATCAAGAAGTATATCAAAATATCGGTAAGTGTTTAAAAAATATTGCCAGAACTAATTATACATGGGAAATAATATCAAGCAAATATGCAGAAATAATAAAAAGATAGATCATGGGAATTATCAGAGTAGGAATTATTGGATTAGGCCGTATGGGTATGACTCATTTTTCCATATTGAATCCAAGGAAAGATGTTGAAATTGTCGCGGTTGCCGAATCATCTGGCTTAATTAGATCTATATTGGGTAAATATATACCAGATATAAAATTGTTTGAGGATTATAAAGAGTTGCTGGATGCAGGGATAGTTGACGCAATAATTGTATGTACTCCACCTAATTACCATTATCCGGTTATTAAAATGGCAGGACAGAGGGGTATACACGTTTTTTCTGAGAAACCATTCACGACAAAATCAAGTGAAGGAAGTGAACTTTCGAAGGATTTTATAGGGAAAGGATTGGTTAATCAGGTTGGATATGTTAATCGTTATAACGATATCTTTTTGAAAACCAGGGAGATATTAGAGTCGGGTATAATTGGACAGGTTATGAGATTCAGCTCCGAAATGTATAGTGCTACTGTCATCAAACCAGAGAGTGGTGATGGTTGGAGGTCCTCAACGAAACATGGTGGTGGAGTAGTTTATGAAATGGCATCCCATTCAATTGACCTGGTGAACTTCCTGATTGGGAAGCCCGACAAAGTGATCGGATCGGTTCTTAGCCGTGTATATTCAAAAAATGTTGATGATATCGTATCTTCAACATTTACGTATAAAAACGGAGTTGCGGGCACTATTTGCGTTAATTGGAGTGATTCGAGCTTCAGGAAACCAACCAATAAAATTGAAATAGCAGGAACGGAAGGAAAAATACTGGCAGACCAGCATAGTTTAAAGATATTCCTAAGTTCTGAAAATCCTGCCCTAAATCTTATCAAAGGTTGGAATACTTTTCATATTACTGACATATTTCGTCCGGTTCCATTTTATGTTCGTGGCAATGAATTTACCAGGCAATTATATGAGTTTATTGATTGTATTCAGGGTGAAGCAAACAGAAATCTTTGCACTTTCGGCGATGGAGTTAATACCCTGCAGATAATTGAAGCAATATTTGAAGATTATTACAAAAACTCGACTCTGTAGGATGGAAAAAATTGACAAAATAGTATTCGGTGATAATCAGTTCTTTGGGATCAATCACATGTCTCAGGAGAAAGCGCAACAGCTTTCTGAAAAATTTAGAGACCTAAACAGAATTATTGAAATCTATGATATAGCACTTGGCCTGGGGATTAATAGCATAATGTTAAATAGCAATGACAGGGCAAGAGAGATTTGTAACTACTTTCGGAATAATGCTTCCCGATATTCTGACATAAAATGGTATCCTTCAATACCATATCCTCATAAATATGCAAACCTTGTGGCTGAAAAAGGGATTGTTCAGACAATTAATGAGTTGGTATTTAAAGGCAATACTGTTTCTGACATATTAGGAATGATATCTAAAGGAGGAGCTGTTCTTTTTAATAAGGATGTTATTAAAATTATGAAGCTGCTTATCGATCTGGAGATGAGAATATTCGAAGGTTTAGACATTAAGGTGGTTTTTCTTCAAAATATAATTACTGATCTTATACTTGGATTTAGCATTAGTGAGGTTTTTAAAGAGTATTGCAACTATATAAGAAAGCGCTATAAAGCAATTCCTGGTTTAATCACTCAAAATATGCCATACCTGTTAGACAAACTTAATGAGTGGGGAATTGATAATGTTGTAATATGCAGCTCTTTCAATAAAATTGGATACCTAATGTCACCGGACATTAATTCATATGTACTGGCATCAAAAAACAATAATCCGGAAAAGATCCAAATAATGGCCATGTCAACACTGGCTTCAGGAGCCATTCCTCCAAATGCAGCATATGAATTTATAAACAGGCAAAATATTCAATCAGTCGTTTTCGGAGCTTCTTCAGAAAGAAATATTGAGGAAACGATGTCATTGATAAAACTCTGAATCCGTGTAGATTTTACATATTGAAATGAAGCTTCTGGAATTAAAGTTATTTTAGATGGAATTGCTTATCAGTAAAGATAGAAGGATTCAAATTGTAACTTATCTGTTCAATATTGGAATCCTTTGTTTTGTTTTTCGATCTGCATTACCTTTTCTGAAATATCCTTTTATGTTTCTTTTTTTAACTATTTCTTTATACGTCCTTGTTGCAGAACGTAAAGTGGCCGGAAAGAAATTGATCACTTTTATTAAAGATTATTACTTAGCATTAATTCTCGGCTTAATACTTATCGCTTATTTTTTCTTCTCAAATAAAATATACTTATTGGTTTTCAAAGATGTAATTAGTTTTACCATTCTTTTCATAACCTTCTTTATTTTAACAATTCTAAATCCAGGGAAACTCCACCTTGAACACTGGATAAAAAGCTTTTCAATCCTCCTGGTAGTATTTGCTTTCATAATTTCAGTGAATGAACTGCTTCTTTTATTTAATATTCTGGCGCACAAGGTATTATATGCTGATTATCATATATATGAATATTTAAAAAAAGAACTGCAGTATGATTATAATTTTACTCAGGTTCCAGTGATATTTGGCATTGTTATATTACTTGATTTGATGATCAAGCCTCAGACCCCTAAAAGAAACCTTCTCTATAATATTCTAATACTTACGTTTTTTGTTTCAATCTTCTTTTCCGGATCAAAGCGTGCATTAATTATCCTGATAGTTACAATTATACTTTTCATAATTACTCAATTATGGAATTATATACGAAAAGGAAACAAAATTAAAATATTCTGCCAAAACACTAAATTCATCCTTCCGGCATTATTGCTTATCGGTTTGACGCTATATTCCTTTGCCTCCTATGTCCCATACAGATCAAAATGTCAGGTATTTGAGCTCATTGGTTCAAAAAATGTCTCAGGTGCTTTTAATAATATTACAGCTAATCTTCTCCGATATTCTAATGCAATGAATAAAGGAATAACACATAAAGAACTTTTCATTAAGCTGTTTAAACCTGAGTATATGCCGGAGGATCCGGATTGTGGATGGGGAACCAGAATACATCTGACAGTTTTTCCCCTGAAGGGTGAAAACGTTGATATAGTTCCGGATGGAGCCAAAGGCTACTTGATGGATAAAACCTGTGATGCCCATACCTGGACTGGTAATGCATACTCTTTTACTGTAATGGGGAAGGACAAAGTAAAAGCTACAAACATTTTATGTGCCTCCGCTTTTTGTTATGTTTCCGAAGATTTTAATGGAACATATACATTCTTATTTGCAGAAGGTGCTATAACTGGAGAGAGAGCAGTATATTATAATCTTGAAAAGAAAGGAACTTGGCAGAAATTAAATCTTGAATTGGATTGTACTGATGGAGAAGCATTTGCATCAATGTATTTTTCAAAATTTGATGTTACTGATTTTTCCTCCTTAAAGGGATTCGTAATTTTTGCTTATCCGATATTCGAAATAAGAGAGAAGAAAAAGGTGGATTCAATTTCTTCAATCTCAGCTATACAAAGAAAAACTTTCATTCCCGGTTATCATGTTAGTTTTTTTTTCCATATATATGAATTAAATTTTGATTCGGGTTTATCTATAAATGTTGAAAAAGATCCCCTGCGAAAATTCGTCTCTAAGTTCATTTCGGAAGATACATCCTATTATGCTTACAGTAAGAATCTGGATGTTGATACATTAGGAAGAACTTTTTTTGAATCACGTACCTTAAGATGGCAATTTTCATGGAAAATATTTACACAAGAATATAATATAAAACAAAAAATATTTGGTGGAGGATTTGATTTTCTAAACTGGTATGGCTTTTATTTTCTTAAAGACAAGACTGCTTCTGATTGGCCACATAATCCTTTCTTGTCAATTCTACTATACTCTGGAATTGTTGGACTGATTTTCTATTTGTTATTGCTGTATAAAGTCTTCTATTACTATATAAAATATATCAAGAAATATTTGATTTTTTTCATCTTCTTCTTAATAACTTTCTCGTTCTCATTTTTCAGTGCAGGAAGCCCCTTCGATCCCCCGGTAATGGGTTTTTTTATCATACTGCCTTTCTTTTTTCATAGTATTCATAAAAATGACAAAAAATATCACAACATTCAATAGATGACTGATGAAAAAATATTAATAACCGGTAGCCAGAGCTTCGTGGGAACTAATTATATCAGGTATTCAAAATTCAGGAATATAGATGAGGTATCACTGTTTGAAAATACACCGAATGAAATTGATTATAAGAGTTATGATGTAGTAATCCATCTTGTTGCAATAGTTCACCAGACTAGAAGAGCTAACGATTCTGAATATTTCAAGATAAACCGTGATCTCTGTATCGAAGTGGCAAAAGAAGCAAAAAGAGCAGGTGTAAAACAATTCTTATTTCTGAGCACAGTAAAAGTTTATGGAAGTTTTCACTCAAATTCGGAACCCTGGAATGAATCTTCTGCATGCTTCCCGGAAGACGCTTATGGAAAAAGTAAATATGAAGCAGAGAAAATTCTCAGAACGCTTGAGGATGAGAATTTTACAGTCTCAATAATCCGAACACCTCTGGTATATGGCGAAGGAGTCAGGGCAAATATGAAAAGTATTATAAAACTAGTAGAAAAATCTATAATCCTTCCATTCAAGGATATCCGGAATAAAAGAAACTTTACTTCAGCAGAAAATCTTGTTGCATTTATTGACAGGATAATCGATCTTAATGCTTCAGGAACTTTCATTGCAATGGATAAAATTGCGATCTCAACCACAGATCTTGTTAAAATGATCTCAGAGAACCTTGGCAGGAAAATCTATTTATTCCGGACTCCCAATTTTATTATTAAAATTGGTATGATAATAATGCCTTCCTTTTTTGAAAGATTGTATGGATCTTATGAGATGGATAATTCTGACACACTTCGGATACTTGGCTTTGAGCCTCCATTTACTACTCAGGAAAGTATTAAAAAAATGATTGGATCTTTAGGGGATGAATCAGCATAAATTATTCCTGGCTGCATTACTATTTCTATCTTACCTTCTGACCTGGGTTACAAGAATAATTGCCCTTCGCAGGAAAATCATTGATATTCCCAACGACAGAAGCTCTCATATTGATCCAACGCCCAGAGGCGGTGGAATAGCAGTAGTTGTTACATGGTACGCTGGAGTTGCTTTCCTTTATTTCTGTGGCCTTCTCGAAAGTAACCTCTTTTTTGCTCTGCTTTCCGGGATAATACTTGCCATTGTAAGCTTGCTTGATGACATTATTTCACTTAAGCCATTCTTACGCATGATATTCCAGATTTTAACCGCTCTCCTGGCGTTCTATTTTGTGGGAGGAATGAAACCTGTTGTATTGTTCAATGACATTGCATTACCGGCATTTGTGGTTTATCCAATAGCAATTATCGGAATTGTTTGGTTCATAAACCTTTATAATTTCCTTGATGGGATTGATGGTTATGCCTCCATCGAAGCCATCTCACTTGGCGTAGCATTCTACTTGCTTACAGGTAATGTTTTAAATGCTGTAATTGTTGCCTCTGTTATGGGATTCCTGATCTGGAACTGGCCAAAGGCAAAAATCTTTATGGGCGATGTCGGGAGTACACAACTTGGCTTTATCCTGGTGATACTGGGCATCTATTACCACAATGAACAACAACTATCAATCATGTGGTGGCTTGTACTGACTATACCATTCTGGTTCGATGCCACATTAACTCTTTTCCGCCGCTGGAGAAACAAGGAGAAACTGAGTCAGGCACATCGGAAACATATATACCAGAGGCTGGTACAGTCAGGCTTTTCCCATCTGAAGGTCGATTGTTTTTTAATCCTGATTAATACAATCCTGATAATCAGTGTTTTTCTGCTGAAGGATAACGAAAACCTTCAACTTCCGGTTTTGATCCTCTCCTTTGGATTATTTTATGCAATTGCTATTTATACCGACAGGAGAAAACCATTCCCTCGTGATTGAAATGTGTTCTGCCTCCAGGTAATGAACAAGCCATATACATATTTTTCAAACCTTTTTCTCAGATCAGAACTCTTACGAAGTGCTACTGTTCTGATATCAGGAACACTCATCGCCCAATTGATATCAATTCTCCTTCAGCCACTCCTGAGAAGACTTTTTACTCCTGAAGCGTTTGGTGTTTATTCCGTCTATTTAAGTCTTGTAGGTATAATAGTTATTGCTTCGGCGCTCCGTTACGATGATGCCATTGTCCTCCCGAAACATGATAAGGAATCTACTAACCTTCTTGGACTTTCCCTTATCATAAATATAATTATTAATACTTCCATCTTAATTATTTTACTGTCAGCACGGGATAGTGTCATTGCATTTCTTAATCTACCTGAAAATTTTCCGGCCTCACTTCTGGTATTGATCCCGGTCGGCGCTTTTTTATTCACCATGTATGGATCTCTTAACGCCTGGTTGATAAGAAGAAAGAAATATGTAGCCATATCTGTAAATAAACTCATCCGCAGGAGCATGGAAGGTGCATCCCAGGTGGGACTTGCTCTTCTGAAAATACCTAATGGTCTTATTTACAGTGATATGATCGGACAGACTGCAAATGTCGCAACAGTCGCCGTCCAATCTAGAAGGAATGGTCTCAACCTGAAACTGGTCAGCTATACAAAGCTTAAATATGTATTTCACAAATATTCCGAATTCCCGAAATATAATCTGGTACCTGCATTGATGAGTACATGCAGCTGGCTCCTTCCCCCAATATTTATAAATAAATACTTTTCACCGGAATCAGCAGGTTTTTTTGATCTCTCAAAACTGGTATTATCAATCCCTCTTGCTTTTGTAGCAGCTTCTCTGACAAATGTCATTCTGCAGAAAGTTTCCGAAAAATTTAACAAAAGAGAGAGCTTTATTATGGACCTCAAACCGGTAGTAATTATTGTTGGATTAATTGCAGCAGCAGAAATATTGCTGATCTTGTTATTTGGAGAAGACCTTTTCAGGATCGTTTTCGGGAGACAATGGATTAATTCAGGTGCAATTTCCAGGATAATGGTATGGTCATTCGCGATTAATTTTATAGTAGCCTCATTTTCAACCATATTTGTTGCAATGAGAAGAATTAAAACTTACAGTATATGGCAGTTTTGTTATTTTCTTGCAATCATCTCACTTGTCTTTTTCAAGCATCTGCCACTGGATGATTTTCTCAGAACTTATGTACTGATCGAAGTGATCTGCTACCTGTTTGCAGCACTTATGCTGACTGCCATCATCTATCGCTACGAGTCAGGGCTGAAGAGCTCCTGAACAATCTATATCTTTCCTTACATGTACAGTCTTACCTTCGTTTATGAGTTTTAAGCTTCTCTCATTAAGCACAATGTACACCGGATCTTTAAATCATTTCTACCGTAACAGGTCCGGATTGGAGTCTCTGACTTATGATGAGCATCTGGCATTAATTCTAAGCGAATCGACGGAATTTGCCGGATCCTATAACAAATATTTCAGACTGAAAGGAATAGAGGCTGACTGCGTCATTGCAAACGATAAGATCCTTCAGGCAAAGTGGTGCATGGAGAATGGAATAAAGACCAGGAGTGATGCAGAAATACTTTTAGAACAGGTCAAATACTATAAACCTGAAGTATTGTGGATTGAGAATCTAAGTCTTGTAAAGGGGTCATGGCTTTCTGAGGCAATGGCTCAGGCTAAAAGTATCAGGCTTGTAATAGGATATCATTGTTCTCCGATATACTCAACGATAAGCGATAGCATCGCAGGAATGGATCTTATTATCACCTGTACTCCCGGATTAAAATCACTTTTTGAATCATCCGGTAAGAATGCATTTCTGGTTTATCATGGATTTGATACCGGCATTTTAGCATCATTGAAACCGGCCGATATTAAGGAAAAAGCAGATCTTGTGTTCTCGGGATCACTCACCACCGGTGATAATTTTCATCAGGACAGGATCAGGTTAATTGAGGAAATTCTTAAAAGTGGGATTGACCTGAAATTATATGCAAATCTTGAAAGCATGTCCAGAATCAGGGCCAAGCAGTCTCTGTACCTTGTTAATTCATTCTTTAATCGAGTTGGCTTGTCAGGATTTGCAGATAAGATAAGAATTCTTGAACATGGCAGGACAAAGATTGAAAGTTATTCCGGCAGACTTCTGAGCAAAACATTGCCACCTCTCTTTGGCATAGATATGTACGAGCTGTTACAAAAATCAAAAATTGTACTTAATTATCATATTGGGATTGCAGGCAATTATGCAGGCAACATGCGAATGTTCGAAGTTACCGGGATGGGAAGCTGCCTTCTTACAGACAATAAGAATAATATAAATGACCTGTTTTCACCTGGAAAGGAAGTCGTTGTTTATGATAATTATGAAGATTGTATTGCCAAAATTAAGTGGCTTCTGGAGAATGAGGTTGAAAGACAAGAAATTGCCAGGGCAGGAAGGGAGAAAACTCTTAAATATCACACTGTTGAAAACAGATGCGGTTCAATAATTGAAATTATTCAAAACCAGCTGAACAAAGTCTGATGATTCAGGTAAATCCCTTTCCTTCTGCTCATGCAGGAATGTCAATAAGCATGATGATTTCGGGCAGAGACTATTATGTTAATAAATTTGTTCACTCTGAAGACTTTTAATTTCCGGTCCATGCTCCGTAAATTATTGCCTGATTGGATCAGGATGAGGATTACGGGATTTTTTTATGGATGGCATGGAAATTATCCGTCATGGGAAGATGCTAAGAAAAGGAGCAGAGGTTATGATTCAGAAGAAATCATAAGAAAGGTGTCATCCTCTGCAGCTGCTGTCCGTGACGGACTAAAGCCATATGAAAGAGATTCAGTACTGTACAGTGAAATTCAATACTCTTTCCAGTTATTGTCAATCCTGATGCTGGTTGCTGCACAGCGAAAAGGGACTCTCAATGTTATGGATTTTGGGGGAGCACTGGGCAGCACCTACTTCCAGAATAAGAAGTTTCTTGATACACTGCAGGAAGTAAACTGGAGTATTGTAGAACAACCGCGTTTCACGGAAATTGGCATAAGAGAATTTTCAACAGACAGACTGCATTTCTTTAATACAGCCGATGATTGTTACAACTCCTTTACACCTGATATTATACTGCTGTCAAGTGTCCTGCAATATATTGAAGAGCCTTATAAGCTGCTGGATTCGTTGATTTCAAGGAAACCAGAATATATTCTTTTTGACAGGACTCCATTCATTAATGGAAAGGACCGAATAACAATACAGAAAGTACATCCGGCGATTTACAATGCGACTTATCCCTGCTGGTTCTTCAATAAAAGTAAATTCCTGGATTTTATGAACCGGTCGTATAAACTCATTTTTGAATTTGATGCGCTTGATAAGGCAAACATTTCATCTGAGTTTTTGGGATTCCTGTTCAGGATTAAATAAATGGAAAATTTTTGCACACTCTTTGACTCGAGCTACTTAAGCAGAGGACTGTTATTGTATGAGTCCCTGAGAAGAAATAGTAAAGATTTTCACATCTACATATTTGCATTTGATGCACTGACTTACAATATTCTTCAGGATCTTGATCTCCCTGATGCCACTATTGTTTCACTTAAAGAATTTGAGAACGAGAAACTGCTTGGCGTCAAACCTTCACGAACAAAGGCTGAGTACTGCTGGACCAGTACATCATCCGCAATAGCCTATGTGATTGATAATTATAAAGTTCCTTTCTGCACATATCTTGACGCAGATCTTTTCTTTTATGGTTCACCGGGAATATTATTAGGTGAACTTAAAGATGGTAAGAACATTTTGATCACTCAACACAGGTTCTCTGATTTTGCCAGAATATTTGAACAGAGAAGGGCAGGTCGTTTTTGCGTTCAATTCATTACATTCGCTAACCAGGGCGATAGCTTAAAAGTGCTTGATAAATGGAAAAACCAGTGTATTGACTGGTGCTACGCAAAGTATGAGGACGGTAAATTCGGCGACCAGAAGTATCTCGAAAACTGGCCTGAAGAATACCCTAATGTTCATGTACTTGAACATCCTGGTGGAGGAATTGCGCCATGGAATGCCCGCCGGTTTCGATTTGTTGCGGAAAATGAAAAAATATATGTACTTATTCCAGGGGCAAAAGAAAAGTTCGAAATCGTGTTTTTCCATTTTCATTATGTGAGAATAGGAAAGTCTGGCTTTGCAGATATTGGATGGAACAGGCTTACAAAAAGCATTATTGACCTCTTTTATAAACCCTATATTAGAAGAATAATTGAAAAAGAAAAATATCTTGAGGGGAGATTCCCTGAATATAAAAGACCGGTTTTTATCGAAAAACCAATAGAAATAAAAGAAAAAGTTAAATTTTCCTTTAAGAGGCTGACAGGCTTCAATATCATTAAAATTCCAACTGATTAATATGGCCCGGTTAATTGATCTTAAGACATTTACTGATTCAAGAGGCAACCTCACGGTGATTGAGGACGCTCTTCCATTCACCATTAAAAGGATATTTTATATTTATGGTGTTGATGGATCCCGACGGGGAGGTCATCGTCACCATAAAACCATTCAGGCAGCGGTTTGCATAAAAGGCAGGTGCAAGATCAGGAACAATGACGGGACCGTAAAAGAGGTATTTGAATTGCGAAAACCTTCCCAGTGTCTTATACTGGAACAACGGGACTGGCATGAAATGTTTGATTTCTCAAAAAATGCCATCCTGATGGTACTTGCATCTGAAAAATTTATGGAAAGCGACTATATTTTTGATGAATATGATAATTGAATATGAAAATCTTTACAAGGTAAATCAACCTTACCTCGGCAAATTCAAAAAATCATTCGATGAAGTCCTGAGATCAGGCTGGTTTATACTTGGTGAGAAAGTTAGACAATTTGAAACAGCTTTTGCAGCATATAATAATGTAAAATACTGTTCAGGGGTAGCTTCAGGGCTGGATGCACTTACATTGTCGCTTACTGCCCTGAATATTGAAAAGGGTTCTGAAGTAATTGTTCCCTCAAATACTTATATAGCCTCCATCTTGTCTATTCTACATTCAGGCCACATTCCTGTACTTGTGGAGCCCGACCTGCAAACATATAATATTGATCCACAGAAGATTGAATCAGCAATAACCTCAAGGACAAAAGCGATAATGGTTGTTCATCTGTATGGAAAACCATGTGAAATGGATCCAATAACCGAAACCTGCAGGAAACATAACCTTTTGCTCATTGAAGATTGTGCCCAGGCACATGGCGCAGAATATAAGGGCAGGAGGGTAGGTGGTTTCGGTGATCTTGCGGGTTTCAGTTTTTATCCTACAAAGAATCTTGGATGTCTTGGAGACGGAGGAGCAGTAGTCACAAATGACCAGAACCTTGACGAAAGGGTCAAAAAGTTGCGAAATTACGGCTCATTTAAGAAATACTATAATGAATACCCCGGGATCAATTCACGGCTTGATGAGATCCAGGCTGCATTTTTGTTGACAAAACTTGAATCGCTCGACAAAATTAACGATCATAAAAGAGAACTGGCAAAGATCTATTTATCAAATCTTAAGGAAGATTTTATACTGCCTGTAATTCATATGGATTATTTTGATGTCTACCATATTTTTAATGTGCGGCACAAAAAAAGAGATGTACTCAGGGAATACCTGAAAAAGAACAATATTCTTACAGAAATCCATTATCCTGTACCTCCGCATAAACAAAAAGCCCTCTCCTTTCTCTCAGAAGGTAGTTTTCCGGTATCGGAAGAAATTCACAGTACCACACTTAGCCTGCCTGTATCTGCATTTCATACACCAGACGAGATTTATAAGGTTGTAGAAGTTATGAACCGTTTCTAGTGGAAAAGAAATTCCTTCTGATTTCCCAGGTTTTCTATCCTGATGAAGTTTCGACAGCAAGTCTCTTTACTGGGTTGTGCACTTCTCTTGTGAAACAAGGCGTTCCCGTAGAAGTATGGGCCGGACAACCGAGCTATACCAAATTGACACGCCAGCCCGGGATTGTTAATCACAACGGCATGACAATCCGCTACCTCGCCTCTACAAACTTTCACAAAAGCTCATTACCCGGGCGTTTCCTGAATATACTTTCTTTTACATTCAGTGTTTGTTTAAAATTATTGTTTGAACGGGAAAAAACACCTGTATGGGCACATACCACTCCTCCTTTTACAGGGATATTTGCATCAGCAGTATGCCATTTAAGAAACAGGAAATTCATCTATATTCTTCTGGATATATTCCCGGAAGGATTAGTCCGTCTTGGGAAATTATCCGGAAGAAATCCTTTTGTGAAATTATGGGAATGGATGTTCATTAAGGCTCTGGACGGAAGCGAAAAAATCATTGCAATCGGAAGAGATATTAAAGAGCTGGTTGGAGAGAAAAACAGGGCACTAACCGATAAAACAGAATATATTCCTCACTGGCATGATGATGATGCCATTTTTCCGATAGAAGTCGAAAAAAATCACCTCATATCAGAATTTGGACTAAATGATAAGTTCCTGGTTCAATACTCAGGTAATATGGGTTTATGGAATGAAATGAAGACAATTGGCATGGCAGTGAACAAGACGAGAGACGACGTCGTATTTATTTTCGTGGGAGGTGGAATGAGAAAACCGGAACTTATCAATGAATTTTCAGTTCAGAATCCGGCAAATGTCATTATGCTGCCATTTCAGGAAGACAGAAAATTCAATGAGTCTTTAAATGCTTCACATGTACATCTGGTGACATTGAAGGATAATCTTGAAGGAATTGCCGTTCCATGCAAGATTTATGGAATTCTTGCTGCGGGGAAACCTGTTATTGGTATGGTGCCGGAAAATTCAGAAATCGGGCTTGTCATAAAAGAAGAAAAGTGTGGCATTCTTCTGCATCCGGATGATCTGCAGGGATTATTGAACGCAATAACCTTTCTGAAAGAGAATGACGGAGCAAGGCATGAGATGGGTATAAACAGTCGTCGTGCTTTTGAAAGAAAATATAAAGTAGGGCTAATTTCAGAAAGATATAAAACGCTTCTCGATACTATTTATTAGATCAATTTATCCTGATATACAGTATCTTACAGAATATTCTTTTTTAGAAGTTAAATATGGAAAGATTGAAATTTGCGATTGTCGGTTGCGGGAAAATAGCTGATCGTCACGCTGAACAAATAAGCGATCTGGCTCAGCTTAAAGCAGTTTGTGACATTGTGGAAGCAAGAGCTGTTAATCTTGGAAAAAAGTATGGTACGAAGCCATACACTGATTATGACAAGATGCTCTCTGAGGAAAAAGACATTGATGTGATATCAGTATGCTCACCAAATGGATTGCATGCTAAGCATTCTGTAAAAGCATTCCGGAAGGGGTTCCACGTTGTATGCGAAAAACCAATGGCAATAAGTGTTTTTGACTGCGGAGAAATGATCAAGGAGGCTGAAAAAGCCAATAGAAGGCTTTTTGTAGTTAAACAAAACAGATATAATCCGCCTGTGGTTGCATTGAAGCAGGCTCTTGAGGATAACAGGCTGGGAAAAATATTAAGTGTACAGCTGAACTGTTTCTGGAACAGGAATCCGGAATATTATTCTCAATCTGACTGGAAAGGGACTCTTAAACTTGACGGAGGAACACTTTTTACCCAGTTCAGCCATTTTATTGACTTGCTCTACTGGATGTTAGGCGATGTAAAGCATTGTCATGCTTATACAAGGAACTTAAATCACAAGGATCAGATTGAATTTGAAGACTGCGGTGTTGTGATCCTGGAATTCTTTAATGGAGTTATCGGTACAATTAATTTTACAATTAACAGTTTCAATAAAAATATGGAAGGCTCGCTTACTGTATTTGGAGAATCGGGAACTGTCAAGATAGGAGGACAGTATCTTAATGAGCTTGAATATCAGAACATAAAGGATTATAGGATAAGTGATCTGCCACCCGGTAATCCTCCTAACAATTACGGTCAGTATACAGGTTCTATGTCAAATCATAACATGGTTTACAGGAATGTCATCGATGTTCTTAAAAACAATGGAATTATTGGCACTAATGGTTTTGAAGGTCTGAAGACCGTTGAGATTATCGATAAAATATATTCAGCATCCAGATCAATATTATAGATTCCTAAAGGCCTAAGAAAATTAATTATGATACCTCTGGTTGATTTGCATGCTCAGTATCTGGGCATAAAGAATGAGATTGATAAAGCTGTGCAGGATTGTATCAGTCAGTCACATTTCATTAAAGGAGAAGCAGTGTCACGCTTTGAAAATGCTTTTGCGGAATATGTGGGTTCGAAGCATTGCGTTGGTTGCGGAAATGGTACTGATGCCCTTGAGATCATCCTTAAGTCGTTAGGAATAGGTCCCGGAGATGAAGTCATTGTTCCGGCTTTGTCATGGATATCAACTGCAGAGTCGGTAAATAATGTCGGAGCAGAACCTGTTTTTGCTGATGTGAAATTGAATACATACACAATCGATCCGGAGAAGCTGGAAAAATTAATTTCAAGGAGAACCAAAGCTATAATTCCTGTGCATTTATACGGTCTGCCGGCAGAGATGGATGAGATTATGTCGTTTTCAGCTAAACATAAGTTATTTGTCGTGGAGGACTGTGCTCAGGCACATGGTGCTGTTTATAAAGGTAAAAAGATTGGGACGTTCGGCATTGCTTCAGCTTTTAGTTTTTTTCCCACAAAAAACCTTGGGGCTTACGGTGATGCGGGAGCAATAATTACTGATGATATCGATATTAGTCAGAAAGCCAGGAAGATAGCGAATCATGGTCAGCTATTGACCAAACATATTCATGATTTAACCGGCAGGAACAGCAGGCTTGATACCATTCAGGCTGCAGTGCTTGAGGTAAAATTGAAGCACCTGGATAAATGGAATGGTGATCGTATAAGGCTCGCAAAGCAATATATGCTTAGATTAAAAGAACTGGATAATTATTCATTACCTTTTATTCCATCTGAGAGAACCCATGTTTTTCACCTCTTCGCAGTCCGTTTGGAAAGGAGAGAGGATCTGATTTCGGTTTTTAATAAAAACGGAATTGGGTGGTCTGTACATTATCCCACACCATTGCCGCATTTAGGTGCATATAAGTACAAGAATCATAATTATGGGGATTTTCCGGTTGCAGAAAAGATATGCAAAGAAATTATTTCGCTGCCACTTTTCCCTGAACTTACAGAAGATCAGCTTAATATTATTTGCGATACAATAATAGAGAACAATTGATGGCGAATAAAATTTCCTATTGGCTGGAAATAGCCCGAATAAAGGGCCTCTCATATATAATTTTACTATTGGTAATGGCAGTTATGCCTTTGAACAACCGTTATCTGCCCCCAGTAATGATATTGTTATTTTTAAGCTGGCTGAATGATAACTATAAAGCTTTTAATGTGCTATTTAAGTCAAAGGGAAACGGAAGAACTCTGTTTTTACTTTTCCTGGCTCTGTTTATCTGGCAGGCTATAGGGCTTTTCTACTCTGAAAATACCAGCATGGCATGGAGAAATTTATCCAGCCGCCTGGCTTTTCTCATGTTCCCGCTAATTTTGTTTAACCCGGCAACGAAGATAAAATCGGGGATGAATAATCTTTTAAGGGTATTTTCAGTTGCTGCATCAGCCTATCTTATTTCCTGCTTTGTTTTTGCCCTGTACCGGTCAGTTAACTTCCAGGATGGCGCACTGCTTTTCAATTCACATCCTCCGGAAGCTGACTGGGATAATTATTTCTATAGCGATCTTCTTACATATTCAGTGCATCCCTCTTATATGGCGATGTACACAATCCTTGGATTTTTTATTTCACTTGAATCAGCTAAAGACAAATTGTTAAAGAAATCGGCAAGGATTATATGGCTTATTTCAGGTTTATTTCTTCTCGTTTCGCTCTATTTTATTTCATCAAGGGCTGCTTTGCTGGCAATGATAATAATTGTACCATTTTACATAATCTACAATCTGATAATCTTTAAACGCTCAAAATATATCGGGATAAGTCTTATCGTGCTGATTCTTGTATCGGTTCCATTAATCCTGAAGAATGAACGATATAAAAGTTTCATTGACTTCTTTAAAAGGGATAAAAATTCTGAGCTGCAGTTTAAGGATGACAGGATCATAATATGGAATTCGGCTTTCAAGGTGGTACAGGATAATATTATTTTTGGAGCAGGCATCGGTGATGTCAGAGACGAACTTGTGAAAGTATATGACCAGATTGCAGCAGAAAGATTGAGCACCAACAGGACCAATGCCCATAATCAGTTTCTTGAGGTTTTACTTGAAAGTGGAATAATCGGATTACTATTCTTTCTGGCAATAATCAGCTTTATGATATATATAGCAATAACAGGGAAGAACCTGGTCTACGGATTCTTTATTATCACGATGCTTGTCTTCTTTATGTTTGAATCTGCCCTGTACAGGTTTGCAGGGGTCTCTTTCTTTTCCCTGTTCTCATTCTTACTTATTTATGACAAGAATATAAAAGGACTTATGAAAGAATAAGATTGATATTGAATTGCCGTATAATCAAAGGGAGCTTATGGGCTCCCTTTTGTTTTCAATATTTTATAAAGATTTCTTTCAGCCTTTTCCTGTTATGGATAAATAGAAGAATCAGAAATGTAATACCCAAAAATATCGGGATCACCTTTTTAATATAAAAAAGGGTTCCGTTTTTCCTCCTCCCCGGAATTGAGAAGTCGCTTAGTACCGTTACAATGTCTTTGTACAGCATGCCACTGGCTTCAAGCGATTGTTTCCTTTCAAGCAGATCATATATATCTTCGTATATAAGTTGTGTTTTTTGTTCCTGAAGGAATACCATTTGTCCGTTGCCTGGCTGGTTCATCCTCTGTGTTTCTTCAAAGTATTTAATCTTCTGAAGACTGTCGAGCTGGGAGATGTCAAATTCCAGTCTCGAAATTAACTCTTTGTTTTGTTTCAGCCTTACCCTGTTGCGCTGTTGGAAAAGTGAGTCTGAGATAATAAACTGAATTATACCTTTCTTGATCAGATGCAATTCCTGTGGATTCTTAACCTTGACTCCAATATTCATCCTGTCCAGCATTCGAACATTAATGGTATCATGGACATCATGTTTATTCATATAATCAACATTATCAGCAATGCCGTCTGCTCCACGATCAATAATCCAGTATACGCTTATATCAATTATGTTCCTTGCCTGAGCCTCATTTATGGATAAGGACTCCATTAATGCACTTAGATTTTTGTCCCTGCAAAAATAATACAGCCGGGTGACATGCGCAATATAATCTGAGGCTGGAGGAGTGTTTGTCCTGAGAACCATTTCAGAAATAAAAATTGGAGCAGATGTACTTCTAAGCAGATATGAAGCACCTCCTCCAAGAACAATGCTTACTAAAAGAGGAAGCCAGTTCCTCAGAATAAAAACAATCGAAATCAGTAACCATCTTCCGAGAAAGATGAACATCTTTCCCAGGCTGTTTCCCATCCTTTTAAAAATGTCAAGAAGATCTATCTCATCATCCCTGACGTTTTTTGAATTTGTAGTTTCCGACATTTAAATTGTTTTTACAGGTTAGTGATACAAATATACCCAAATTACTAAATCATTCAAATCTTAAGATAGAACTCAGATAGTGTTAAGCACTTTGCATGCTAAATCCATTATAAGCGGCTTGTAATCATTAATAAAGACCCCCGACACCCTGTTCCCGATTACCAGACAGATTGTCAGGGCTTTATGTCCGAGCATACCCGAAAGTCCGTAGATGGCAGAGCTTTCCATTTCATAGTTGGCTATAAACCTTCCCCTGAATGAAAACTCCGAAAGCTTATTGTTTATTTCACTGTCAAAGGTATTAAGTCTTAGACTCCTGCCCTGAGGTGCATAAAACCCCGGAGCTGAGATAGTGATGCCTTTTATAAAATTCTCATTCTTGAAGAGCTCTATAAGCTCCTTGCTTGCATTTACGGCATAAGGGTAGGAGAGAGTGTCAGGCCACTCAAGATACTGCACCAGCACATCTGAAAGTGTTGTGTCGAGCAGCCAGTCATAACCTTCATAGAAATGCAGGAGACCGTCAAAACCGATTGCTGTCTCAGTGAGAACAGATGAACCGGCAGGAACGTCTTCTCTCAGCCCCCCTGATGTTCCCAGTCTTACAAATGTCAGGGAAACCGGCTCTTCTTTGGCAATTCCTGTCTTAAGGTCGATATTTACCAGCGCATCAAGTTCGTTAATAAGGATGTCGATATTATCTGTGCCAATGCCTGAAGAAATTATGGTTATCTCCCTGCCTTCATAGTTACCTGTGACAGTTCTGAACTCGCGGTTTTGCTTGCTTACACGAATATCTGTAAGGAGTGTTGAAAGCATATCCACACGACCGGGATCTCCCACTATTATTATCTTATCTGAGATATCTGCCGGAAGCAGGTTTAAATGAAAGATGCTTCCGTCACTGTTGGTTATCAGTTCGGTTTTTTTCTGCATATTGCTGATTTGAGGAGCAAATTTAAGAAAATCCCACTAACCGCTACCGGTAATAATCCAATATTCTTCCAGATATAAGATTCAATGAGATCTCTGCCAGCTTTGTCTGGTATTGCACTGAAAGGAGACTCTCCCTTGCATCAAGAAGACTTTTCTGGACTTCGCGAAGTTCAATGCCGGAGAGACTGCCAAGTTTATACCGTTCCATTGCTATTGTAAGGTTCTCAGTAGCTGTCGCGAGATTCTGCTGCTCCAGCTCTATGAGCCTCAGATAATTGCTGTAGGCACTGTAAATTGTTATGAGATCGGCCTTTACTCCCTGTTCGATTTCCTGGTATTTAAGTTCCTTATTCTGAACTTCAATTGATGAGTTTCGGATGCTCCGGCGCTGATTGAGTCCATCGAAGATATTAAATCCCATTGTCACCCCATAACTCAGTCCATTGGTCTGTTGATTTGTTGTTGAGCTGCTTGAATATGTGTTGTAATAATAGTTATAGCCTGATGTAGCAGTTATGTATGGATAAGACCTTGATTTTGCCAGTCTGTAATCGTATTCTGATATTGTCTTGTTTCTTGAGGCAATAAGCAGGCTGGTATTCTTTGACAGCGTTTCCTCAAGCAGTTTTTGATAAAGAAGATTATGATCAACCTCAATCGTTGTATCCCTTGTCACAAACTGACCGCTAAGGTCCTCAACAGCCATTAGCTCGTTAAGTCTTATCTGGGCAGCCCTCACAATCTCACACTGCTTTGAAAGCCTGGAACTGTCTGCATTCAGGTAAACCTTTGATTGTAAAACCTGAAGCTTGGAGTTGGAACCGAGCAGGTACCGGTCTTCATCGATCCTTAGTCGTTCTTTTGACAGTATGACTGCATATACAAGATTGTTAAGGAGCTTTACCTGCTGAATATAATTATAATAACCAGATACAATGTCTGCCACGAGGTTCTCCACAGCCATTTGCGTATTAAGTTCTCCGACTTTTTTTAACTCACCAAGCTTCCTATAGGTCGTTGAAACACTAAAGCCATCAAAAATAGTCAGTCCGAGAGTTAGCTGAGCGTTGCTTGCTGTGTTATACACATCATCTGTGAAACTGCCTGTAGTATCTCCAGGGTTTGTTCTGGTGTCGTTCAGAGTGCCGCTGTGTCTGCTGCTCAGATCAAGAGTCGGAAGGAATCCTGCATTCCCGGCAGTGTGGTTGTTCTTTGCAATTGCTTCACTGTTTCTTGTAATTAAAAGTGAATAGTTCTTCTCCAGACCTGTTTGTATACAATCTTTGATATCATAGACTTTCTGTGGGAAAGCCGATGTACCTGTCATTACCAGGAGAAGACTAAACGGCAACAACCTCATTTTCATCACTCTTCTTTTTTGTTTCACTTGATATGAAAGTATAGATTGCGGGAACAACAAAAAGTGTCAGGAACGTTGCGAAGATCATCCCTCCGACAACTGCAATACCCATTGCAACACGGCTTTGAGCTCCTTCTCCAAAACCAAGTGCAAGTGGTGAGATTCCAAGTATTGTTGCAAGGCTGGTCATCAGGATTGGACGGAAGCGTGCAGCCGCTGCATATTTAATGGCTTCTAATTTTGACATTCCTGCACTTTTCCTCTGATTGGCAAATTCAACTATCAGGATTCCATTCTTTGAAACAAGACCGATAAGCATGATCAGTCCGATCTGACTGAAGATGTTCATGGTAATATCGAAATACCACATGAATGCAAGAGCTCCGGTAAGAGCAAGCGGAACTGTCATCATAACGATAATAGGATCCTTGAAGCTCTCAAACTGGGCCGCAAGCACCAGGAAGATGAGTACAAGTGCAAGAGAAAATGCAAACATGAGACTTGATGAACTTTCGACGAAATCCTTTGAATCGCCTGCAAGTGCCGTTCTGAAAGAATCGTCAAGTACCTCCTTTGCGATTCGGTCCATCTCATCGAGTCCTTCACTTATAGTTTTCCCCTTAGCAAGACCTGCAGATATGGTGGCAGCTACGAACCTGTTATAGCGGTAAAGTTGCGGAGGCGCTGTCTCTTCTGACAGTGTGACGAGATTATCGAACTGTATCATCTCTCCCTGGTCATTTCTTACATATAGCGATTTCAGGTCAAGCGGTTTGTTGCGATCTTCCCTGGCAAGTTCTCCGAGTATCTGGTACTGTTTGCCATTCATAAAGAAGTATCCGAACCTCTGACCACTGAGTGCCAATTGAAGCGTTTGACCTATATTTTGTGTGGAAACACCCAGTGTTGTGGCTTTGTCGCGGTTAATATGTATCCTTAATTCGGGTTTTGTGAATTTCAGGTTTACGTCAGCCATCTGGAGAACATCGCTTTCACTTACTTTTGCCATAAATTCCGGCAGAACTCCTCTCAGTTTCTCGATACTGGTTGCCTGGAGAACATACTGTACAGGCATACCGGCTCTTCTGCCTCCAAAAGTTGACTGCTGCTGAACAAAAGAGCGGGCTTTTGTCTTGGTCCGCAGGTCGATTGCAAGTTGATCAGCTATTTCCTGTTGCGTGCGGTATCTCTCGTCAGGTTTGTTTAGCATTATTCTGATCATTGCAAAGCTTCCTCCCCTGATCATTTGTGTGTAACGTAGTCTTTCTGGCACTTTTTGCTCAACTAATCTTGCTATATCGTTGGAATAGTCCAGTATATATTCATAGGTTGCTCCTTCTGGTGCTGACATGTTGATAGATATTTGCGAACGGTCTTCCAGAGGAGCCATCTCAGCAGGTATGGTTTTCCAGAGAAGGACAATCAGAACAAGCGACACTACAAGAATAACGAACGCCCATCTTCTGTGATTAAGAAAAGATTCCAGCGCTTTCCTGTACCATTTGTTGAGCCTTTCGAAGAATCTTTCTGTTTTTCTGAAAAACCAGCTGTGCCGTTTTTCATGCCTGAGAAGTTTCGTCGACACCATGGGTGTTAAGGAGAGCGCCAGAAAAGCCGATATAATAACTGCCCCAGCCATGACGATGCTGAATTCCCTGAAAAGGCGCCCTGTTATGCCCTGAAGGAAAACGATGGGGAAGAAGACAGAAACAAGGGTGATAGTTGTTGAAATGATTGCAAAATAGATCTCTTTGGAACCTTTGAGCCCGGCTTCAAGAGGTGGAATTCCTGACTCTACCTTCACATATATATTTTCCATGACAACAATAGCATCATCTACAACAATCCCGATCGCCAGCACTATGGCGAGAAGTGTAAGAACATTTATTGTAAATCCCGCTAAATACATAATAAAGAAGGAACCAACCAGCGAAATTGGAATTACAAGAATAGGTATCAGCGTTGCCCTCCAGCTTCGGAGGAAGAAATAGATTATCACCACCACAAGGCAAAATGCAACATAAATAGTATTCTTTACCTCCTTGATTGAAGACCGGATATACTCAGTATTATCATAGTTTATATTGATCCTGACATCATCAGGAAGGTTTTTCCTTATGTATTCAAGACGACGGTATACCTCATCGACAATATCAATATGGTTTGAGCCTGGCTGGGGGATCATTGCGATCTGTACCATAGGCACACCGTCCCTCTTTAATATGCCCCTGATATCTTCAGGTCCAAGCTCGGCTCTGCCTATATCCCTGAACCTCACGACCTGATCACCTGACATTTTTATAATCAGATCGTTAAACTCCTTTGGAGTTGTCATGAGGCCGAGTGTCCTTATCGTTAGTTGTGTATTGGTGCCCTCAATCGAACCTGATGGAAGCTCCACATTTTCACGGGATATAGCACTTCTTACATCCATGGGGGTGAGACCGTAGCCAGCAAGTTTTAACGGGTCGATCCATAGTCTCATTGAATATCTCTTCTCTCCAAAAATACTTACCGCACTAACACCTGAAATTGTCTGAAGCTGTTCCTTCAGAGTAAGATCGGCAATCTCGGAGAGCTGAAGTAATGATCTCTTACTGCTTTCTACGGTAAGAAATAGTATGGGATTTGCGTCGGCGTCTGCTTTGGCAACAGTTGGCGGATCACAATCGCGGGGTAATAGTCTTGTAGCCTGTGACACCTTATCCCTTACATCGTTTGCTGCAGTCTCCAGATCGACGGACAACTCGAATTCAACTGTAATATTACTTCCTCCCTGGCGGCTGACACTGGTAAGTGTACGGACGCCGGGAATACCATTGATATTCTGCTCGAGAGGTTCGGTTATCTGGGTTTCAATTACATCAGAATTTGCTCCCGGATATGAGGTACTCACTGTAATGATTGCAGGATCGACACTTGGGAATTCCCTTACACCCAGATAGGTCAATCCGACAAATCCGAATAGCAATATAATAATTGCAAATACTGTAGCCAGTACCGGTCTGTTGATGCTTGTTGATGAAAGACTCATAGATTGGGTATTGGCTGATTATTGTTTCTTTATCAGGGTGTCGAGCACAACAGGAAGGTTATGACGCAGCTGCAGAATGCCTGATGTGATAAGCGTATCACCAAACTTTAGTCCGTCAGTGATCTGAACCATCGATTCGGTTCGAAGCCCTGTGCTGATTTTGACAGATGTCGCTTTCCCACTCCGGTATACATACACCATTTCTCCATCCATTTCAGGGGTGATGGCTTCGCTGGGAATAGAAACAGCATTCTCAATTTTTGACAGTAAAAGCGTGACTGTCGCAAAATGTCCGGATTTCAGTTCTTCGTTCTTATTTGGATAAATTGCCCTTATTACAATGGACCTGGTCTCTTCAACGATCCTTGGATCGACTGCATATACAGCAGCCTGGTATAACTCATTGCTGCCTTCAATTGCAAATGTCACAGGATAACCTATATTGACCTGGTTTGCATAACGCTCAGGGATTGAAAAGTCAAGTTTCAGCGGGCTTACTTTCACCAGCTTTGCTATTTTGGTGGATGGATTGGCGTAGCTTCCTTCGCTAAGATAGCGAACGCCAATTGTTCCGTCGAAAGGAGCACGCATCTCTGTTTCAGATATCCTGGCTCTTATAAGATTTATATCAGCCTGGATTGTCTGGAGTTCTGTAACTATTTGATCATAACTCTCCTGGCTTATTGCGTCCTTATCAAGAAGGGAACGCTGTCTGAACTCTTTTTCCCCGACCAGTTTTTTTTGTGCCTGAAGCTTCTGAAGCTGTGCCTGGAGAGGCCTGTCATTTATTTTAGCAAGCAAATCCCCTTTCCTTACACGTTTACCCTCTGTAAAATTTATTCCTACGATTTTCCCCGATGTTTCAAAAGATAAATCAACTTCTTCATCCGGGCGTGTCGAACCAGTGCTTTTATATAGATCGCTCATATTGGCCGGTTCTATAAGAAATCCGCTGACACTCAGAATCTGGCGACCCTGACCGCTACCAGGGCCACGTCCTGCTGAAGGACCGGAAGTGTTTTGTTTCCCGGAAAGTGATGCTAAAAGCGGTTTTATCTTTGGATAAAAGATTACGACAGCCAGCAGTACAATTATTAAAACCGATATGGTAATCTTCAGACCTTTCTTCATATATTGAGATATATTAACGACCGCATATCATATTTGCAGTCAGTTTATTTTGTCGTTTCTAAATAAAGGTTAGCCTGTTGTTCCGGCAATTGACAAATGTAGATAATTTGCACGTTAAAAGGATTCCGGTCATTTTGAAAATATGTTAAATTATCATAAAAGTTCCGTAGCCGCGTTATTCGGTTTGCTGAGGTCTTAAAAGGTTTTTTAAAATAAAAACCATTAATTTTACAACTAAATAATAGCGGAAAATGATCCAGCGGATTCAAACACTTTACTTGATATTGACAACAATACTGTCAGTTTTATTCCTTAACGGACATATTATTAAATATGCTGAAGGATCCGAAAATATTCTTTCCATTGGTTCTGGAGTGATCAGGATAATGAATAATACCGGAGGATATGAAACTGTATGGATACTGGTATTGCTTGCTTCTCTGGTTATATTAATATTCCTTATTTCAGTTATTTCAATATTCTTCTACAGGAAAAGAAAGATCCAGATCAAAATGGCAGCAACCATTATTATCCTTGTCTGCCTTCTGATACTTGCCTCAGCATATTATTATATTTCTGTGGCAAGAGAATACAATGGTGGGATCAAGCCAGGCATAAATGTAATTATACTTCCGGTGATGCTGCTGTTTTCTTATCTTACTTTCAGGGGAATAAGGAAGGACGAGGAACTAGTTAAATCGTATGACAGGCTGCGCTAAATTATCTGAAGATTTTCCTGGTCTGTTATCTTCTCGCAGTAGTGGCACTTCAGCGCAACATTTTTCTTTGAAACAACTTTGAAGCGTGTCATAACATGCTCAAAGTTGGTGATGCATTTTGGATTCATGCATCTGGCTATTCCGGTAATCGTATCAGGCACTTCGACAACTTTCTTTTCCACCACCTCGTAATCCCTGATGATATTCAGCTTGGCATCAGGAGCAACAAGGGCGATCCTGTTTATATCGTCATCAGCAAAGAATTTCTCCGAGATCTTTATGATTGCCTTCTTTCCGAGTTTCTTGCTATCGAGGTTTGTTCCAAAGGTTATCTGCTGATCGATCTTGTCCAGGCCAAGTATCTGGATAACTTTGAAAAGGTGCTTTGCAGGGATATGATCAATAACAGTTCCGTTCTGTATTGCGCTTACGCTTAATTGTTTTGGTTCCTTTTTCATAATTCTGCCCTCCGTCAGTTTATTCCTAGAAGTGTGCAAAGTATAGCTTGCCTGGTAAATACACCGTTCAGTGCCTGTTCAAAGTAATATGCCTTTGGATTGGTGTCGACATCGGTATTTATCTCATTTACCCTGGGCAGAGGATGAAGGATACGCATATTATGCTTCGTATTGCCCAGCATTGAGTTTCTCAGCACATATACATTCTTTACCTTTTCATATTCAATAGGGTCTGAAAATCTCTCTTTCTGAACCCTTGTCATGTAAATAATGTCGGCTTTGGAGATTATATCAGTGAAATCAGTATGCTCATAATACTTGAGTCCAAGATTATCGAGATATAGCTTGAATTCATCAGGCATCCGGAGCTCCTCAGGAGAGATGAAATTGAATGTAGCATTCCATCTAGACATTGCCATCATCAGTGAATGAACGGTTCTGCCGTATTTCAGGTCGCCGACCATGAAAATGTTCAGGTTGTCAAGTGTGCCCTGTGTTTTCCTTATGGAATATAGATCCAGAAGTGTCTGTGTGGGATGTTGATTGGCACCGTCTCCTGCATTAATTACCGGCACCGAAGCGACTTCACTGGCGAATCTTGCACTACCTTCAATGGGATGTCTCATAACTATAAGATCGCTGTAGCTGCTCACCATCTTTATGGTGTCGTGAAGTGTTTCCCCCTTTGTCACACTGGTACTTGATGAATCTGAAAAGCCAACAATTTTGCCTCCAAGACGGTTGATTGCGCTTTCAAAGCTTAGGCGTGTACGGGTTGAAGGCTCAAAAAAAAGTGTCGCAATTACTTTGCCTTCCAGTAACTTTCTGACAGGTTGTTTTTCAAACCCTTCTGCCATGTCAAGTATTTTGAGTGTCTCCTCTTTTGAGAAATCGTCAATTGAAACTAAACTCCTGGTTTTCATTGGATTGGCACATTAAGAAAATGATACTGAACTTATGATAAAAGTACTCAAGATTAGGCAAAGTGTAAGACAGATGTTGATAATTAATTAACAACTTTTGACTGCCTGCTAATATCCTATTTTTCAGAAAGGAATTTGTATTTAAGTCCTTCAATCCTGGAAAAGCGTGCCAATATCCTCTCTGTGGCAGAACGTCTGATGTGAATTGTAATCCGGCATTCCATGTCAAAAGAATGCCCTGATTGTCCGATATCTTCCTCCTTGATTATCTTCATTACGGTATTCATGGACGTATAAGTGTAAAGTATCTCATACGATTCCATTATTATGTGCTCTGTTATCTCTGCATTGCTTAACGCGTTTTCTGCGGCAGTGCGGTAAGCGTTGATCAAACCGCTTACCCCCAGTAAAGTTCCTCCAAAATACCGTGAGACAACTATCAAAACATTAGTCAGCCCCGATGATCTGATCTGGCCTAAAATAGGTCTGCCTGCCGTGCCGGAGGGTTCTCCGTCGTCATTGGCTCTCCATGTTTCTCCCGTGGCACCGAGGATATAAGCATAGCAATGATGCCTTGCTTCATGGCGTTCTTTTCTGATCTCTTCAAGAACAGATTTGACTTCTGCTTCTGCGGCAATATGGAAGGCAGCAGAAACAAACCTGCTTCCCTTCTCTTTATATAGCCCGGAAGATGCAGATTTGATAGTCTTGTATGTATCAGATTCTGCCAAAGTAGATCAATCTGCAATATTAATAAAACCAGCCGTGGAATTTCCCTATTCGGTAAAAAAACATAAATTTGTTGTAATTGGAGGAAGAGATGAGTGTATTACTGGATGAAAAAGATCTGCAGAAGCTTATTGTAATAGGCGACAGGATCCTTATTAAACCAAAAACGCCTCAATCAAAAACAAAGAGCGGATTATACCTGCCTCCTGGTGTAAATGAGAATGAAAAGGTTCAGATCGGATATGTCTTGAAGGTTGGGCCGGGGTATCCAATTCCTTCGGTAAATGATAATGATGAACCATGGAAGAACAGAACAGATGAGCCGAAATATGTGCCGCTTCAGCCTAAAGAGGGAGATCAGGCAGTATACCTCCAGAACAGCGCCATTGAGATAGAATTCAATAAAGAGAAATATATGGTTGTACCCCACTCTGCAATACTGCTGCTTCTCAGGGATGACGGGCTTTTTGAATAATACACAAAGGAATGAATTCTGAACTTCTGAAAGACAAGAAAATACTGATCGTCGAGGATGATTTGTCGAGCCGGTTATACCTCAACAAGATACTAGAGAGGACGGGAGCTATACTGTTGAATGCCGGTGACGGGATAGAAGCTATTGAAATGGTAACAGATGTCCCGGGAATAAATGTGATACTGATGGATATTCAGCTGCCGGTGATGGATGGATATACTTCTGCAAAAAAGATCAGGGAACTGGGCCTCGATTTAAAGATTATAGCACAGACAGCCTACGGACTTTCCGGGGATATGGAAAACATTCTTACATCAGGTTTTGACGATTATATTGTTAAACCTATCTATTCCGGGCAGCTTATTGAAATGCTCGAATCATGCCTTAGATAACTGAGTCCCGGAATATTCACTAAGAATAAGCAGAAAATTCCTGAAATTCTTTTCTGAATTCTTCAATTTCACATTTCCATCGTTCCTTTTCTGTTTTTATGTCATCTCTGTTAATGAGTACTGTCCTGATGCCTGAATCTCCCGATAGTATATCAAAAGGCATCAGTTTTTCTTCATACTCATAAGGAGGCTCCTTGAATTTCAGAGATCCGGGGGCAGAAGTTTCAATAATTGCATCAAAGATCTCCATAGCCACAGCTACCGGGAAATACCTGGCCGGATCCGTAACATGAATCTGAATTCCATGGCAGACGAGATCTCTGTATTTATTGAATGTAGGAATGAAATCATGCTTTCTGAATCTGCATCCTTCGACATTTCTGTTTTCAAGGTTTCTGATAAGTTTATCGGAATTCAGGAAAGGAGCTCCAAAAAGTTCGAATGGGATGGTGGTGCCTCTGCCCTCGGATAGATTAAGACCTTCGATCAGAACAGTTCCCGGATAAACAATTGCAGTCTGAGGTGTTGGCATGTTGGGAGAGGGGAGTACCCATGGCAAACCAGTTTCATGATATAATGTATCTCTGATCCAGCCTTCCATCCAGACAATATTAAGGTCGCACGATGGATAATACTTTGTTTTTATCCAGAGAGCCATCTCTCCAATAGTCATTCTGTGGCAGAGAGGTATTGAGGCCCCTCCGACAAAAGTAAAAAAATCCTCTTTCAGAACGGGTCCGTCACACGGAATCCTGCCAATGGGATTTGGCCGGTCGAGAATCCAAACAGGGATACTTGCCTCAGAACATGCCTCAATGCAAAGCTTGACGGTCCAGACATATGTATAAAGACGTGCACCAACATCTTGAAGATCAATAATAAAAGCATCAAGATCCTTCAGCATAAATGGGGCAGGTTTTCTGTGCTTGCCATATAGGCTGAACAAAGGTACTCCATATATTGGATGCTTTCCTCCTTCCCACTCAATCATGTTATCCTGGGTCTGGCCGTATATGCCGTGCTGCGGTCCGAAAATAGTGGTCAAACGGCAATCTTTCCGGTCCGAAAAGAAGTCAATGATATGAACGAAATCTTTTGTTATACTGGAGGCATGACAGAGTACACCAATATTTTTGCCAGCCAGCTTGCCTGGCAATTTGCCGGATATTATATCGAGGCCTGTCTTTACCATTATCTCACATCTTTCTTTACAAAGATATAATATTCAACGTTGCACACTTTTCGATTATCTTTTTTATGTTTATGGCACGAAATACATGAAGCTATGAATTACCAGGACTTAAGGAATTTTTTGATGATCATCCTTTTGATATTTTCCTCCTCATGCGGGAAAAAATCAACCAGTAGCATAGTTATACTGGAAACCACAGATATCCATGGGGTTATAATGCCATTTGATTATATTGAAAAAAAGCCGCTGGATGCTTCTCTGGCAAACTCCGTAACCTATATAAGATATCTGCGGAACCAGGAAGAACCCGTTTTTCTTCTTGATAATGGCGATAATCTGCAAGGCCAGCCAGCTGTATATTATTACAATTATATTGATACCGTTTCACCGCACTTTCTGTCGGAAGTGATGAACTGGCTGATGTTTGATGCAGGGACAGTCGGAAATCATGACATTGAGGCAGGCCACGCTGTATATGACAGATTATCAGATGATTTCAAATTTCCTCTGCTTGCCGCAAATGCTGTTGACGTCAAAACCGGTCAGCCCTATTTTACTCCTTTTGTGATCATTGAGAAAAACAATATAAGGATAGCTGTTCTTGGATTAATAACTCCTGCTGTCCCGACATGGCTTCCTGAGAAATTATATTCGGGCATTGAATTCATGGATATGGTTGAAACAGCACAAAAATGGATGCCTGAGATTTTAAAACAAAATCCAGACCTTGTGGTCGGGCTATTCCATTCCGGTTGGGACAGGAATGAAGGCGGCTCAGAAACCTGGGATTCAATGAGGGAAAATGGCGCAGCTGCAGTTGCATACAATGTTCCGGGATTCGATATAATTTTCTGCGGGCACGATCACAGGGTGGCCAATGAGAGATACACTTGTAAAAATGGAGATTCAGTGCTCATTCTTAATGGAGGGAGCCGATCTGAGCACCTTGCACAGGCCAATGTAACATTTTGCAGAAATCCGATAACCCGCAAAATCCGGATACAATCGTCCGGGAAAATTATAAATGTCAATGAATTCACGCCAGATAAAGATTTTGTCAATGCGTTTATCGGCCAGGACCAGGAAATAAAAAAATATGTGAATAAGGTTATTGGCAATTCTACAGCCGATATCTCTTCAAGAGATGCCTATTTCGGTCCTTCAGCATATGTTGATATGATCCATTCGATGCAGCTTGAAATCGCGGAAGCCGACATTTCCTTTGCTGCACCCTTATCATTTGATGTACAAATATCGAAAGGACCACTTACAGTCGGGGATCTGTTCAAACTTTACAGGTTTGAAAACATGCTTTACACAATTGAGCTTACAGGAGCAGAGATAAAGAAATATCTGGAATATTCATATTCTGAATGGCTTAATACAATGCATAACGCCGGCGATTATCTCCTGAAATACAGGATCGGGCAGAACGGAAAGCCTGTACTTACCAATAATAGAGCCTGGTTGAGGAACCAGCCCTATGATTTTGATTCAGCTGCGGGACTGGATTACATTGTTGATGCAAGCAAACCTGACGGAGAGAGGATAACCATTATCGCTTTGACTGGCGGAGGGAAGTTTGATCTTAATGAAAAGTACAGGGTAGCAGTCAACTCCCACAGGGGAAGTGGCGGAGGCGGCCATCTGACTGAAGGTGCAGGGTTAAAAAGCAATGAACTGAGATCGAGACTTCTTTCGTCTACCAAACGGGATCTGAGATATTATATCATGCAATCTATTGAAGAAAAGAAGACAATAGAACCATCCTCGCTGAATAACTGGAGAATAATTCCTCAGAACTGGGCAGAGGCTGCAGCTGCCAGGGAATATGTACTTCTTTTTGGTGCAAGCAGGTAAATGTAATATCCCGGGATTCAGAAGATAAAATATATCCCCTGGTTATTTCGTTTATAAGTTTGTAATATTACTTGTGTTTTTGATTTTATAAGCCTGATCAAAGTGGGAGAAAAGCAAAAGAAAGATTTTGGGATTGAATTGCCGCTTGTGGAGGAGTTCTATTCCATACAGGGAGAAGGATATCACACAGGCAAATCGGCATATTTCATACGCCTCGGAGGCTGTGATGTGGGATGCAGCTGGTGCGATTCACGTTTTGCATGGGATCCGGAATTGCATCCGCTGGTAAAAACAGAAATACTTGTAGAACGTGTAGTGAGTTCTGGTGCTGATTCAGTGGTAGTTACGGGTGGCGAGCCATTAATGTGGAACCTTGATCTGCTCTGTGAAAGATTAAAAAGGAATAATATTTGCACATTCATTGAGACATCGGGGGCATATCCTGTAAGCGGTAAATGGGACTGGATATGCCTTTCGCCGAAGAAGAAAATGCCGCCAAAAGGCAAAATATGCCGGATGGCTGATGAACTTAAAATTATAATTGAAGAGAAAAGTGATCTTGATTGGGCGGAAAAATACAGGAAGCTGGTCAGAAAAAAATGTCATCTCTACCTTCAGCCTGAATGGAGCAGGTTCGAAACCATCATCCCTGAAATTGTCACATATGTCAGGAATAACACAGAATGGAGAATTTCCCTGCAGATTCATAAATACATGCATATACCATAGTACAAAAATGAAGCATTATCTCGCAATATTAATATTTCTGGCATCCTGCAGTGTTTCACGCGACAGCTTTTCACAAGGCCTTCATACATCTTCAAGCAGGGCAGTAAAACTATATACTGAGGGGATGAATCATTATGATTATAACGAGATTTCAAAGGCAGAAGCTTTCTTCAAAGAAGCGCTTTCGATTGACAGCAGTTTCTATGAAGTGCATATGATTCTTGGAGAACTTTACACAAAAACCAGAAACTATTCAGAAGCTGCAAAAAGCTATAGTGCTGCAGTGAACATCGATTCAACTTCGTACCGTCCGGTATTCTTCAGTCTGGCAAATGCAGAAATGATGATCGGGGATTATGCGAATGCTCTTATTCATTATAAAACCTACCTTAAAAGCAAAGGGGGATCGGAGAAAAACAGAAAAATCGCCCTGAAGAACCTTACGAACTGTGAATTTGCTGTTGAAGCAGTTAAAAATCCGGTATCCTTTAATCCGGTCAACATAGGATCAAATATAAATACCGCGGACGATGAATACTGGCCATCAATAACTGCGGATGGACAGACGCTGATGTTCACAAGACAGGTATATTCTGACTATTATCCCTCAGGTATGGCTTCAAGTCAGGAAGATTTTTACGTGAGTTTTCTTAACGATACCGGCTGGGGTCAGGCAGTAAATGCAGGAGAACCGCTTAACACACGTTCCAATGAGGGAGCTCAGACTCTCTCTTCAAACGGGAATTATATGTTTTTTACTGCCTGTGAGCGCTCCGGAGGACTGGGTAGCTGCGACATATATTTTTCTGCATTTAAAAATGGGAAATGGTCCGTTCCATATAATCTGGGCTGGCCGGTGAATACACCTGCGTGGGAATCAACACCATCGATAAGCGCTGATGGCACAATGCTTTTTTTTACCAGCAGCCGGCAGGGTGGAAAAGGAGGGAAGGATCTCTGGTATTCCATTATCAGAAATGGTAAATGGTCGAATCCTGTGAATCCTGGCAATAACATCAATACTGATGGCGATGAAATGTCTCCTTTCATACATTTTGATGGAAAAACACTATACTTTGCTTCTGATGGTTTACCAGGCATGGGTGGCTTTGATATTTTTATGACCAGGATGAAAGAAGACAGCACCTGGTCAGAGCCAAGGAACCTGGGGTATCCTATTAATACAGCGAGTGATGAGACAGGACTTGTGATTGATGCAAACGGACAAAAAGCATATTTCTCTTCAAAACGGGATAACAAGAATGGCAAGGATATATTTTATTTTTCACTTGATGAATCGGTAAGGCCTGATCCTGTTGCCTATCTCAAAGGCAAGGTTACGGACAAAGAAACAGGCAAGCTGCTTAAAGCAGACTATGAACTTATAAACCTTTCTTCCAATAAGGTTCAGGTGAAAAGCACTACTGATGAAAACGGCAACTTCCTGGTTTGCCTGCCATCTGGATACAACTATGGCATAAATGTTACAAAATCAGGTTATCTTTTTTATTCCGAGAACTTCATGTTTGAAGGGATTCATTCTGTTATGGAACCGATGGTAAAACGAATAAACCTTAGTCCTGCAAGAGTGGGAGAGAAGATGCTGCTATCGAACGTTTTTTATGAGGTTGATTCCTGGGAATTGAAACCGGAGTCAGTGGAAGAGCTTGACAATCTTGCAGAGCTTATCCTTTATAATAAGGATATAGTCGTAGAGATCGGCGGATATACTGATTCAACAGGCACTGACCAGCATAACCTGGTTTTGTCGGAAAAAAGAGCTTTGTCGGTTGTTAAATACCTGATCGGCAAAGGAATTTCCGGGGACCGTCTGCAGCATAAAGGCTATGGAAACACGTCTCCAATAGGCGATAATGTTACAATTGAAGGAAGGAAACTGAACAGGAGAACAGAGGTCAAGGTTGTCGCCCGCAGTCAATAAAAAATGGCCGTCTTGGTGACGGCCATTTATACTCATGCTTGACAAAAATCAGACATTGCAACAAATTGAATTTCAGATTGCGATCATGGAATTGACAAATTTGTTTATGTTGATATCCGAGCCTTCCGCTGTTTCCTTTGCGGGAACTGAAAAGTAGATGCCGGTGCCGGTGAGCCCGTTGCATTCAATCCAGACAGCTCCGCCCAGAATTGAAATAATTTTCTTGGCCAGGGTAATGTTAATCGCTGAAACTGTATCATTGTATTTGGCAAGCGATCCATTCAGATCTTCAGTATGAAGAAATTCTTTGCATTTGAAATAACCCTGGCCGGAGTCCAAAACATAGAAGGTTACTTTTTCGTCCCTGAATTCATAACCTATCTTTATATACCCTGAATTTGTATTTTGCAGCGCATTCTGAAACAGGATGCGAATTACCCTGAATACCCTGTCAGAATCAATAATAACATCAGTTGGATCGGGGCAGCTTTCTGTCACGAGAACAACATCCTGCTGACCTTCTCTTTTGATCATATCCCTGAATTCAGCGAGAAGTTCATCCAGAACATTGGTGAGTTTGCATATTCTCAGATCAGTTGTTAGTTTGCCCGATTCAATGATTGCAGAATCAAGAAAATTGTCCAGTAATCCTATCAGCTGTTCACACGAAGCAAGTATCTGATTGCTGAATTCCTCTCTTTCGGAATCATTGTTTGAGTTCCGGTTCATGAGGTATGAAAACGCCACGATTGCATTCATGTGGGTTCTCACTTCGTGCGACATCCCGGTCAGGATAGTTGGACAATTTATCATACTTAGATTTGTTGAAACATCGACCTTACGAGTACCGTCCTTATTATCAGCATTATCTGATCCCAAACCCATCGTATGTAATGTAAGGTTTCTCATGTTGTGGAAAACGATTTAATTACCTTATTCTTTTCAAAACTTTTCTTGCATCTTTCCTGTATATGCTTTCCGAATTAATTATCATTTTCAACTGCTCAATAGCACTCTCTTGTTCATCTGTCTGTATAAAACATAAGGCAAGATACCATTGTGCATCTTCAATGTACAGGTTGCTGTTATTATCCACGATAGTTGTAAAGGATTGTTTAGCTACCGGGTAGTCTTTTTGTTCAAACTTTGATACGCCATACAACATGGTTGATTCCATATCTGCAGGATTGTTCTTCAGTACCTTACTGAAATATGTGGCTGCAGTGCTGTAATCGCGGATGTTATAATAGTCCAGTCCTGTTTTAAAATCATCGTTGGCTATACTCTCTAAAGATCTTGAAGGAGAAATTCCTTCAAAATGGGTGCTGAACTTCTCGAGAATCTCATTGCCCGACATATTTCTCCCGTTATACAGAAGAAAGCTGCCAAGAAGTATAAAGACTGAGATAACTGCAGCATATTTTATCGCAGAATGCTTCCCGGGATTCTTTGCAGTTACAGCTTCTGCTCTCTGCCTTTCTATCTCACGAAGCTTGCTTCTCAGAAGAAGCGATGGATGATTCGAAAGAACCTTGTCTGTTCTGAGCCTCAGCGAAACTTCATCACGAAGTTTCTCGTTTCCTTCAAGTTCCTTTCGGAACCATTGTTTTTCAGCGTCATTCATCTCACCGGCATTATACCTTTCGATGAAATAGGAAAAATCAATTGTTTTCATAGAATTATCTTATTTGTTTTTTAACTCATTATTATCAAATCAAAAATCTATATTCTTATATGTCATTGCAAATCAATAACATGCAATCCATAGAACACACATTATTTCATATATTCATTCATACCGGGCCATTTAACCCGCATCACCTGTTGTATCATCCGGATCCCGGATGATTGTTTATTCCTGGTTATCCTGTCCTCATGTCCAGGAATATCATATTCTTGCTCAGATCTTTACCGGGGGAATAGGAGGTTTAACAATCGGTTCATCCATATTGCCTCCGCGTACTTTAATCATTTCTTCCATTGACAGTGCAAACGCAGCAAAAAGTTCAGTCGTGTTTTTGAAATTCAGGGTTTTCATTTTTTAAAGTTTTTTAATTATAAATACTAAATTCAGGGTATTTCTTTCAATCGTTTTTCAATAATACATGTAATAACTACCCGATTTGTGACACGAAAAAATCAATTATTTTTAAAATATTTTTTTAATACTTGAATATCAATAATATACAGAGGCGTTATTTTTGAAACAGAAACGTTAAATTTGATATTTCCGGATATTTTTGAGATCTTTCAAGGGGAAAAACAGCAGTTTTTGATGCTTAAAATGATTTTTATATATGGAATTTCATTCTGGGCTGCCCTGTCCGGAAATGATTCCGATCAGTTCCGGCGGCTGGCGGGCAGGATATCTGACCTTAATAATGCCGGTAATACAAATGCACTATTAATGATATCTGACAGCCTGCATCGTGCTTTAAACTTGCATCATTCTGACACTGCATCGCTGGCTGAGATCTATTATTATTCAGGAGTATGTAATCTGCTTGCTCAAAAGCAGGAAAATGCACTTGTTGACTTAAATAACTGTATTTATGCAAAGAGACAAGTTGGCATTATGGATGAGAATTATGCCAAAGCTCTTTTTAATGCTGGTTTGTCATGCTATCAGCAGGGAGACTTTATTCAGTCGATCTCGTTTATGAAAGATTACGAGAATCTGGCAATATCAAGATATGGTGAATACAGCGGAAACCTCGCTGAGGCCTATTCAGTATTGGCCGGGGCTTCAATAGAGTATATTGACTATGAGGGATTTGTTGATTATGCATTTAAGGCTCTCAATATAATAGGAAGGAATAAGGATGCCCTTGATGGCAATCAGCTTAGCAATCTTTATAGTACTATAGGTGTCGGCTATATCAGGATGGCAGATTTTGCAAAGGCAAAGCTTTATCTTGAAAAGTCCGAATCGTTGATTAAGGAATTCAATATCCCTCATGATGCAAACTATATAAACCTTATAAACAGCCTTGCATATACCTATGGAGTGCTCGGTCTTCACGATGAGGAGAAAGCATACTTCAAGAAAGGTATAGATCTCGCTGTTAATAATACTTCCAGTCTGGCTTTCAATCTAATTCATTCATATGCAATAGATATTGGTAAGGCAGGTAATGTTGACAAAGGAGAAGCACTTCTGTCGGAAGTGGTTAATAAAGCACAAAACGTATATGGAACTGATTCAAGGTTTTATATGGAGGTGCTTAATAATTATGCTAAATATCTGGTTTTATTCAGATATAAGACCGGGAATGCACTGGAAATTTATAAAGCACTCCTTGTATATGTTTCAGAGCATCAGAACGATCTCAGCCTGAGAATGGAGGTTTTATTGGGTTTTGCAAGAGCACTTCATGAAACTGGAAATAGTGAGAATGCCCTTAGAATCATACATGACCTGCTCTTTCAATCTACATCGGTTGAGCCGGCTGATCTATTTTCAAATCCTGCACCCGATATTGTTCCTGCTGACAGAAGCTCGCTGAGGATTATCCAGTTTAAGCATGAAATCCTTAAGAGCTTATATCAAAAAACGCAGAACAGGGATATTTTAATTGCTTCGGCCGAAACATCTGAGCTGATAGTGGCACTGATCGGGGAAATCCGGTTAAACATCTCTGAAGAAGAAAGCAGGCTGATTCTTGGCGACCGCTACAGGGATTCATATTTGCTGGCAATACATGATTTTGAACAATGCTACAGAATAACTGGCGAACGCAGATTCCTTGAAAAGGCTTTTGAATTTGCTGAGAGAAGCAAAGTGGCAGGTTTGCTGGCGGCAACGCGGCAGATGAAAGCCGTGGAATTCCACATCCCTCAGAATCTGGCAGAACGCGAGAAACTGTTTCAGAATGAGATTGGATTCTATAACTCCAGGATATCTGCGGAGAATGAAAAAGAAAAGCCTGATCAGACTTTGCTTGCTCAATGGACAGAGAACCTTCTTTTAAAAGTTGCTGCCCGTGATTCTCTTGTACTGACATTTGAAAGAGATTTTCCCGATTATTTCACACTCAAGTATAATACAAAGGTGCCGCTGATGAAGGAAGTATCTTCAATCACCGGAAGAAGTCATACATATATTAACTATGTAGTTGCAGATTCTGTTTTGTATGTTTTTCTGATAAACAGGAAATATCAGGAATTGATTACAATCAAGACCGATTCATCATTCATTAAAAACCTTGCCGATTTCAGGAGTCTGCTCTCTGATCCGTCACAGTCAGAAGACGCCAGAAAGAAATTTGAGAGTTTTCAGAGTATTGGTTATGACCTCTTCAAAATTCTCATTGAGCCTGTAAAACAATTTCTCATAAGCGATAACTTGCTTATATCCCCCGATAATATCCTCTCATATCTTCCATTTGAAACATTTCTTACTTCAAAATATGCCGGTAATGATATTTTATACCGTAAGCTGAAATACCTGATGAATGATTATAATATATCCTATGCATATTCAGCAACATTTATGAGGGAGACAGTAAACAGGGATATACCAGAAAGAAACAGGCTGGTTGCTTTTGCGCCTTCATATCCGCTCTATTTGAATCTCGACTCCCTTTTAACCGAGCGGCAGGCAGGATATACCATTAAAGATATTCCATTCGCCCGGCAGGAGGCTGAGTATGTTGCCGGTACTACCCACGGCTCACTTTATCTGAATTATGAGGCAAACGAATCTGAATACAAATCGGAAGCATCCAAATATAACCTGATCCACCTGGCGATGCATACTGTTGTGAACGATCAGAATCCTATGAATTCGGCAATGGTCTTTGCACAGGTAAAGGATTCTGTTAATGATGGTCTGCTATATACTTATGAGGTCTATGGAATACCTCTAAAGGCAAAAATGGTAGTTTTGAGTTCCTGCAACACCGGGAGCGGAACACTTTCTTCCGGAGAAGGTATTCTCAGCCTTGCCAGAGGATTTCTTTATTCCGGCAGCGAATCTGTGGTAATGTCACTCTGGAAGATAGAAGACAGATCAGGTACGGACATAGTTAAGAAGTTCTACGACAATCTTAGAAAAGGAATGTCGAAGAGCAAGGCACTGAGAAAAGCAAGATATGGTTATCTTAAAAAGGCGAGTCAGCTGAAGTCGCACCCGTATTTCTGGTCAACGCTTGTGATCTTTGGCGACAATGCGCCGGTTTTCTTTCCCTGGAAAATGATTGCTGGTTCCGGACTGGTGATAATTCTCGCTGCGATTTTACTTTTCCTTTATCTCTGGAAACGCAGATAATCCTGATATTCAGGATCTTCTTTAATCTTCTCCATCAGGGCTTCCTTGCTGAGATATTTCTTTCGCCTGGCATAATTCTCATTTTTCATTTTCATTTTTTTTGCGATTACCTCATAAGAATTTCCTTCTGAAAAAAGTGTCAGTATTGTCTGATACTCCGGAGTAAGTTTTTCATATGCTTTGCTTACAATCCTCTCAAACAATGATTCATTTGACTCGTCATTGCTTGTATCATCCGGAATATCTTCACGAATTTCATCTGTTTCCTTTCTCGTCCGGAGATTATTATTCCAGATATTCCTGGCAATGCCGAAAAAATAGCCTTTAAGGTCTGTGGTCAAGACCAGGGTATTGTCACAGATCTGATTGTACAGGACAATTATTGAGTCCTGGAATACATCAGAAACATCATCCGTAGAACCGCTGTTTTTGATTACATGGCTTTTTACTGGCTGATAATAATTATCATATAGCCAGTTAAGGGTTTTATCATCCTGATTTTTAATACCCTCGATAATGTTTCTATCTGATAATTTTTTAAACAACCCCGTGTGGATAGCGAATCAAACCGCAAATATAAATATCTTTACTCATTAAACTTCCGGCGGAACCAAATGACATTTCCTTTTGTCAAACAACCTGATGCCATGGATTGCGGTCCTTCATGCCTTAAAATGGTGGCAGCTTATTATAAGAAGAACTTTTCTCTCGACACAATCCGGAAGAAATGCTATATAACAAAAGAGGGTGTCTCTTTTCTGGGACTTTCCGAAGCTGCCGATTCTCTGGGTTTCCGTACAATTGGTGTAAAGATCACTTTCGAGATGCTGGCCGAAAGCGTACCACTTCCATTTATTGTTCACTGGCGGCAGAAGCATTTTATTGTTGTATACAAAGTCAAAGATGATAAAGTCTGGGCTGCAGATCCCGCATTGGGACTTGTTAAGTTATCCCGTGAGGAATTTCTGAAAAACTGGGCATCTACAATTTTTGAAGAAAAACCTGCAGGACTTGTGCTTATAATTGAACCTACTCCGGCTCTGCTTGAGCAGGAGGAGGAACAGGAAAAATCACGCGGGTTCAGGTTTCTTTTCAAATACCTGAAACTATACGACAAATATGTTATCCAGCTTATTCTTGGCCTTTTTCTGGGAAGCTTAATCCAACTTGTCATTCCATTTCTCACACAAGCAGTTATTGACATTGGGATAAATTCGAACAACCAGAAACTCATATACCTTATACTCTTTGCACAACTTGCCCTGGTGATCGGCAGGATGTCTGTAGAGTTCATCAGAGGCTGGCTCCTGCTTTATATCGGGACCAGAGTTAATGTGTCAGTTATCTCAGGATTTCTTCAAAAGCTGATGGCGCTTCCAATTGCATTTTTTGATACCAGGCTGACCGGAGATATTCTCCAGCGTATTGATGATAATAACAGGATTGAGGAATTTCTTACTTCGGCAAGCCTCAATATGCTGTTCTCAATCTTTAACCTTGTTATTTTTGGTATAGTCCTGGCTATTTACAGCGCAAAAATATTCCTTTTATTCATGGTCGGAGCATGTCTTTATGTCCTGTGGGTTTCCCTATTCATGAAGAAAAGAGCAAGACTTGATCAGCAGCGTTTCAGGCAGATGTCTGCTGCCGGAACGAAGATGATTACAATAATTAACGGCATGCAGGAGATCAAGCTTACTCAGAGCGAAACGAGTATGCGATGGGACTGGGAAAGAGTACAGGCTTCACTTTTCGGGCTTAAAACCAAAGCTCTTGGACTTATCCAGTATCAATCTGCAGGGGCGACATTCATTAATGAGGTTACAAATATTGGAATTACGGTGATCGCCGCAACTTCTGTCCTTAAAGGAGAAATGACTCTGGGCATGATGCTTGCTGTTCAGTTCATTATCGGTCAGCTTAATGTTCCACTGAGCCAGATCATAGGATTTTTCCGTGTTTCACAGGACGCAAGGATGAGCCTGGACAGATTGTCGGAAGTGCACGAAATGCAGGATGAAGAGCCTGAACCTGAAATGAAAGTCACGAAACTGCCCGAACGGAAGAGGATCTTTATTAATAATGTTTCATACCAATATGAAGGTCCGCGCTCGCCGTTTGTCCTGAAAGATGTTGACCTTGTAATAGAAGAGAACCAAACCACTGCAATCGTAGGGTCAAGTGGAAGCGGTAAAACCACTCTTCTCAAGCTTCTTCTGGGTTTTTATCAGCCTGTAAGCGGAGAAATACTCGTTGGCAATACCCGGCTCTCAAACCTGAGTTTAAAATTATGGAGAGAAAAGACCGGAGCTGTAATGCAGGATGGTTTCCTTTTTCCGGAAACAATAGCATACAACATTGCCCCTGGCATTTCTCCAATAAATGAAGAGAGACTGATGATGGCTGTTGAGATTGCAAATATTAAAGGCTTAATTGAATCGCTGCCACTGGGGTACAATACCAGGATAGGAATAGACGGACATGGATTAAGTGAGGGACAAAAGCAGAGGCTGCTTATTGCCAGGGCAGTCTACAAGAATCCGGAGATTCTAATATTCGATGAAGCAACAAATTCGCTTGATGCCGGAACTGAAAAGGTAATTGTTGAAAACCTGTCGGGGTTTTTTACAGGAAAAACAGTCATCATTGTTGCACACAGGCTTAGCACGGTGAAGGATGCAGGAAAAATTCTGGTCATGGATGGAGGAAGGATTGTGGAAACCGGAACTCATTCTTCACTTATTGACAGCCATGGTGCTTATTATAATCTTGTGAAGAACCAGCTTGAACTTGGATCATAATCTATAAGGATGAAGGATAATAAATTTGAAATATTGTACTCTGATCATGTAAACGATATTATCTCAAAACCTCCAAGAAAAATTGTAAGGTGGGGAACCGTCGTTATTTTTTCAGTTTTCACACTTTTTGTATTGCTTGCCTGGATTATCAAATATCCTGATGTAATATCCGCCCCTGTGGTAATTTCGAAATCAGGTCTTCCAGCCGGGTCCGTCTCTCAAATAACAGGGGATAAGGTACCAGAAAATTCCTGCGGGTATATTGGAAGAATAAGCCTGGGAATTGAAAGATCAGGCAAGGTTGCTGTTGATCAAAAAGTAAATATCAAGGTAAGCGCATACCCGTTTTTCGAATATGGAATCTTAGAAGGGACCATCAGGTCCAAAACATTTGCTGAGTCAAGCAATACATATGATCTGGAAGTAACACTTAATCAGGGTCTTAAAACAACTTATGGAATAACTATCGAATTCACACAGAATATGCAGGGGAGTGCAGATATACTTACAAATGATAAAAGGTTTTTGCAAAGGATCATTAATCCGCTCAGACATCAGATCACTAAAAACATCAAATGATCATTTATTGCTGTCTGCATAAGGCTCATAATCATCATCTTCCGATTTTGAAGAAAATTTCGAACGGGAATCGGAACTTTGATTCCGGCTGGTACCCTCAGCATTTTTCTTCATATACTTCCTGTAAAGACTGTACGCTACAGCCACAAGACAGGCTACAAGAATGATAATATCTTTTGTTTCCATTTATTGATGATAAATCCGGCATAAAGATACTAAATTTTCGTCTTTAATCCTCATTTCTTCGAAATCTGCGAATAACTCAATTATTTCTCTAAAACTTTGAGTTTTAATAATATTTCAATATTTTCGTACCTTTAAAATTTTATGCTGGTTTAGCCGGCAACGAATACAAATGAGAGCGAAACTAGAAAGGATTGGAAATGACAAAGAAAAATCCGGATGACTCTGTTCTTGATGAACAATCCGGGGCATTTGACAATGCTTCCGGAACTGAGGAAAATACACAAGCTGAAAAAGCGCATGAATCTGATTCGCCGGCAGAAACTGAAAAAACCGAAGAGGTTTCGGGCGAAACAGAAGTAAAAGCAAAAAAGAGACCACGCAAAACTCGCACCGCTGCTGATGAAGAAACAGCAGAGGAACCGGAAAATGCCGAAGGCCATGATCTGGACGAAATCGTGCTGCCACCTGTAGATTATTCAGGTTACTCAAAGAGTGAGCTTGTGGATACGGTGAAACTGATTATCGAACACAGGCCGCCAGCAGAGATAAGAAGCGATGTTGATCGTATTAAGATTCTTTTTTACAAGAAGCTTAAACAGGAATCTGAAGAGAGAAAAAATAAATTTCTGGAGGGCGGAGGAAAGATCGAAGAATACCGCGCATGGATAGATCCTTCTGAAGCACAGATAAAACATCTTCTTGAGAAATACAAGGCAAAGAAATCCGACTTCAACAAAGTTCAGGAAGCTGAAAAATACGAAAACCTCAGGAAGAAATATGAGATAATCGAAAAGATCAAAGAGCTTGTCAATCGCGAGGAATCAATCAACAAAACATTTCATGAATTCAGATCGCTTCAGAATGAATGGCATTCCATTGGCATTGTTCCTCAGAATTCACTGAAAGACCTGTGGGAAAATTATCATCACAACGTTGAGATCTTTTACGACTATATAAAAATAAACAAGGAGCTCAGGGATCTTGATCTTAAGAAAAACCTTGAAGCTAAGGTTCTCCTGTGTGAAAAAGCTGAAGAGCTGCTTCTTGAACCCAATCCGGTTAATGCATTCAGATTCCTGCAGGATTTTCACAATCAGTGGAGAGAAATAGGCCCTGTTCCTCAGGAATCGAAAAATGAGATCTGGGAAAGATTCAAGGAAGCCACATCTCAGATTAACAAGAGGCATCATGAGTATTTTGAGAAACAGAAGGAAGATCAGCGTAAGAATCTGGAGGCCAAGATAGCACTCTGCCAGGAAGTCGAAGCTATCAACAAGCTTGAAATGAATAATTTCAGGGAGTTTGATGAAAAAGCCGACAAGGTGGTTGCACTTCAGAAAATGTGGAGAACAATCGGTTTTGCTCCAAAAAAACAGAACAATAAGATATATCAGAGATTCCGGGATGCCTGCGATGCATTCTTTGAAAAGAAAAGAGGCTTCTATGCCGACAACAAGGAGATGCAGCAAAATAACCTGCAGCTGAAGATAGATCTTTGCATTCAGGCTGAAGCTCTTCAGGAAAGCACAGACTGGAAAATAACTTCCGATGCACTCATCAAACTCCAGAAGGAATGGAAGGAGGTAGGCCCTGTCCCCAGAAAACAATCCGAGAAAAGCTGGAAAAGATTCAGGAAAGCCTGCGACCATTTCTTTGAACGTAAAACAGATCACTTTAATGAGCTGGATACATCTTATGAGGATAATCTCAAGGCAAAAATTGCGGTTATAGAAGAACTTGAAAATTTTGAACCAGGGACCGATGTACAGGCCGCATTCGACAGACTGAAAGAACTGCAGAGGAAATGGACCGAAATAGGATTTGTTCCATTCAGTAAGAAGGATGAGATCACAAACAGGTACAGGAATTCCCTTAACAAGGAATTTGACAAGCTGAAGATCGGCGATGAAGATAAAAGTATCCTGAAATATAAAAATAAACTCGACAACCTGAAAACAAATCCCAAGTCATCGAGGAAGATCCGTAATGAACGCGAGAAATTCTTTACAAAGATCAAACAGCTTGAGAGCGATATCGTCCTGTGGGAAAATAATATTGGTTTCTTCGCCAAATCGATAAACGCTGATACTATGATACGCGAGGTGGAAGAGAAAATTGAGAACGCAAAGAAAATGATAAAGATGCTGGAGGAAAAAGTCAAGATGATCGACCAGTCCGGCCTCGATGAATAAAGTATGCCATCAGATGCTATAACCGTTTAATTTTTTTGCTTTGGCAGAAGTTAAATACATATTTGTTACCGGAGGAGTAACCTCTTCGCTTGGAAAAGGAATACTTACCGCATCCCTTGCAAAGCTGCTGCAAGCCCGTGGCTATTCAGTGACGATACAGAAACTTGATCCCTATATCAATGTCGATCCGGGAACTCTTAATCCATATGAACATGGTGAGTGCTTTGTAACTATGGACGGAGCCGAAACCGATCTCGACCTCGGGCATTATGAAAGGTTTCTGAATGTACATACCAGCCAGGCCAATAATGTGACAACAGGACGAATTTACCAGTCGGTGATCGAGAAGGAGCGGAGAGGCGACTACCTGGGAAAAACAGTACAGGTGATCCCTCACATTACAGATGAGATTAAAAGGAGAATAAAGCTGGTTGCAGCGGTCAATAAATTCGATATTGTTCTGACAGAAATTGGCGGTACTGTGGGTGACATAGAATCACTGCCATATATTGAATCTGTGCGACAGCTTAAATGGGAAATGGGTTCACAGAACTGCATAGTAATTCATCTTACACTCGTTCCTTATCTGTCGGCAACAGGCGAATCAAAGACAAAACCTACCCAGCACTCCGTGAAAGACCTTCTGGAGGAAGGTATTCAGCCTGATATTCTTGTTCTCAGGACGCAGCGCAGCCTCAGCAAGGATGTTAAGAGGAAAGTTGCCCTTTTCTGCAACGTCGAAGAGGGTGCTGTCGTTGAAACTATCGATGTATCAACAATTTATGAAGTCCCGCTTAATATGCTGAGCGAAGAGCTTGACAAGACAGTTCTCAGGAAGCTGAACCTTCCTTGCGGTGAAGAGCCTGCACTTACCGAGTGGAAGGAATTTCTTTCAAAGCTGAAAAATCCAAAGCATTCAATAAGGGTAGCACTGGTAGGAAAATATGTTGAACTTCCTGATGCCTATAAATCAATATCAGAATCATTTATCCATGCCGGATCAATGAATGAATGTCAGGTGCATGTTGCATATATTCATTCCGAGGATATTACCGAGAAGAATGTAAGTGAAAAACTCATGGGGATGAACGGTATCCTTATTGCACCGGGATTCGGATCAAGGGGCATTGAAGGCAAGGTCTCTGCAGCCAGGTATGCCCGTGAAAACAATATCCCTTTCCTTGGAATATGCCTGGGAATGCAGTGCGCTGTCATTGAATTTGCACGAAATGTATTAAAGCTTGAGGGTGCTCACTCTACGGAAATAGATCATAAAACAAAATACCCGGTAATTGACCTTATGGAAGAGCAAAAGAGCATCATCGATAAGGGCGGTACAATGAGACTTGGAGGTTATAAGTGCATAATCAGCAAGAATTCAAAGACATTTGAAGCCTACCGCAAGACAGAGATAATCGAAAGACACAGGCATAGATATGAATTCAATGACAAATACTTCGATGAATTCAGACAAAACGGAATGATCCCTGTCGGTATCAATCCTGATTCAAATCTTGTTGAAATAATGGAGATTCCGGAACATAAATGGTTTGTGGGCGTCCAGTTCCATCCTGAATACAGCAGTACTGTAGAAAATCCAAGTCCGCTGTTTGTTCAGTTTATTAAGGCATGTATAGAAAAGTAGTATTGCGTTGTTATATATAAGGTTATAATTTAAAGGAAAGAATGGATAAGAATACTATAATCGGGATAGTCCTGATTTTTTTAATTTTCGTCGGCTTCAGTCTTTTTAATAATTCCAGGTCGAAGAAAGGTTATAATGAAGCCATTACGGCGGCTAAAAAGGAAATAGATAGCGGCAATATCGAGAGGGCAAAAACGCAATATGTAAACGCCCTCAGGTTTAAACCGAATGATCCTGCTGTACTTAAGGAAATAGAAGAACTCGACAAAAAGTCTAAGGAATCTTCTGAATCTCAACCTGCAGATACCCTGACTTCAAAGCTTACTGCTGTTCAGCCTGCTGCATTACCCCAGAAGACAGCAATTCCCGACTCTACTGTATATGGCCCTTTTGCCGGCGCTATGCAAGGTGAGAATGAGTTCATTACAATTGAAAATAGTAAAATCAAACTTAAGATATCACCGAAAGGAGGCCGGGTATTTTCAGCTCTGATCAAGGATTATGTAACACATGATTCCCGTCCCCTGATCCTGTTCTCAGGCGATTCAACAGTTTTTGGCTTTAACTTTTTTACGGTTGATAACAGGGTGATACAAACCAATAACCTCTTCTTCAGTCCTGTCACTGAAGAGAAGTCAATTGTTGTTACGGACAAACCACAGACGGTTATTCTGAAGTTACATGCTACGGAGGATAAATACATTGAATACAGGTACACCCTGGCACCAGACAAATACAGCCTTGATTTTGATGTTACTTTTAAAAACCTGGAAGGGATACTGCCTTCGAATCAGACCAACATCTCTCTGGATTGGAAGATGTATGTTCCACAGCAGGAAAAAGGCAGGGATAATGAGAATAATTATACTACAATAAAATATAAGTATTTTGAGGATGAAGTCGCAGGATTGCGGCTGAGATCTCAGAAAGATATTGATACTGAAGACATAGCGTCAAAACTGAGCTGGGTGGCTTTCCAGGATCAGTTCTTCTCTTCAGTTGTGATCACTGACAATTTCTTTCAGAGCGGATCGGTATCATCAACCAGGTTGCTTACATCAGAGAAATATTTACGATATTTTACATCAGAACTTTACGTACCCTTTACTCCCGGCAGTGAATCGAAAATCAACCTGAAACTATATTACGGACCAAACCACATTTCCACACTCAGGAAAGAAGGAATGCAGCTCGAAAAACTTGTATTCCTTGGCAAGAATATAATAGGATGGATAAGCAGGTTCATTATAATTCCTGTCTTTAACTGGCTGGAAAAATATATAGGGAGCTACGGACTTATCATTCTGATTCTGACAATTCTGATTAAAATAGTTTTATTTCCGCTTACATACAAGTCGTACCAGTCGACTGCAAAAATGGCGATCCTGAAGCCCATGGTGGATGAAATTGGCAAAAAGTATCCAAAACAGGAGGATTCAGTGAAGAAGCAGCAGGCTACCATGGAACTGTATAAACGGGCCGGGATCAATCCAATGGGAGGCTGTTTGCCAATGTTACTTCAGTTCCCCATACTTTTTGCGATGTTCAGATTCTTCCCTGTTTCCATAGAGCTTCGTCAGGAGCATTTCCTCTGGGCCACCGACCTGTCGACATATGACAGTATTCTTTCATGGAAAGCAACGATCCCCATACTGAGCAATATCTATGGGAATCATGTGAGTCTTTTCACCTTGCTGATGACAGCATCATCTCTTCTGACTATGAAGATGAGCGGGACTCCTCAGGGTGCCGATCAGCCAGGGATGAAGATAATGATGTGGATGATGCCGATAATGTTCCTTTTTGTAATGAACAAGTTTTCTGCAGGCCTTACATATTATTATTTCCTGGCAAACATGCTTACCTGGGTCCAAAACCTTGTGATGAAGAGGTTCATAGATGCTGACAAGGTTCTTGCAACACTTGAGGCTAACAAGAAGAAACCTGTGCCAAAATCGAAGTGGCAGCAAAGGCTTGAAGCTGCTGCGAAACAGCGTGGAATCAATCCTCCAAGGAAATAGTGAGGAATCTGCTTATTGCCCACTATTTAAATCATTTTTTGTTAAAAATCATTAAATAGATTTTGCTATCTAAAAAATACTCTAAATTTATTTTCTCATTCAAAACGGGGAAATGTCTAAAAAAATAAAGAACAAAGATTTAGCTTCCAGATTAGGTGTATCAGGTACTCTGGTCTCATTGGTGCTTAACAATAAAGCTGATCAGCATGGCATAAGCAAGGAAACTCAGGAGAAAGTTCTCATGATGGCCAGGCAAATGGGATATTTTAATTATTTGGCAGAAAACAATGTTGTTTCACCTGTCGAAGATACGCCGGGAGTTATAGGAATGGTTGTGACTTCAGCATGCGATTATTTCATTTACGGTATTACACCATATCTTCAGACAGCATTTTCAAGCATAGGAATGGGATTCTCCATCATCACCAAGGATCCTGATGATCAAAGGTTTGACAGAATGATAAATGCTTTTCGAAAATTCTACAGCGGATTGATACTCGTGGGCAGTGCTGCTGATGATGACACTGTCAGGGCTCTCAGATCAACGGATTATCCTTTTATTCTTCTCGAAAACAACAATATGCAGGGACGATTAAACTCTGTAACAACAGATAATATAGCAGGTGCAGGTCTTATTGCAAAACATGTACATAAGCTCGGATATAAAAACGTTGTGATTGCCACTGATAAATCAATGTCCAGGATGTACCGTGAACAGATAGGCCAGATGGAGGATGCACTCTCACAGATGCACAGTGTTATGAAGCCTGTAACCATCGAACTCGACAGGACAGCATCTGATGACGATTATAACTTTATGCAGCTTGAAACATTTCTCCGTCCTCCTTTCCGTGCAGATATCGTTATCACCATGCAGTCAAAGCTGGTTTATCCTGTAATGAACCTGTTCAGGAAAAAGAAACTGAGGGTTCCTCAGGACATTGCTCTGATCTCTGCAGAAGAAGGTATCGGCTTCGATATTATGTACTCGCCTGTAACCTGCATCAACAGGCCGTTTGCCTCAATGGCAACAAAAGTCGCCAATATGATGTGGACCGAAATAAAAAACTCGGGGAAGGGTAAATTCAAGAGACAGGTAACAATTGTACCTGAACTGGTGATCCGGAATTCCTGCGGAACTCTTTAGATTTCTCGGTTTATCTTCATTATTCCTTAACTAGTTTTCAACACCTGTTAATATAATCCTTAATGTTATTCTGTACTACATTTATTATTAAATGTATCTTTGTCATGTTTTGGTGTTGCAGTGAAATAAAATCACTGCGATGAAAAGGGAATGCGGTCAGAATCCGCGACAGTACCCGCTGCTGTGATGCCCGATCGTTCTAACGATGATGGTTTTATGATCACCTGCCACTGTTCCGCGCAGCGGAATGGGAAGGCTTCATAAAACCGGGACAAGTCAGAAGACCTGCCAGAAAACGCCATATTCTCAGCTTTCGGGAAAAAAAGCGCCGGATCACAAACCGATTCCATCCGTTATTTTCCTGCAAATCTTGATAATGGCAATTAACCTGTAAATTGACATTTGATGCTGAAGCTAAGCAGTTTGAAAATCCAACCCTCCCGGTTTGTCCTGTTATTGAACATTCTTTTTTCGTTTGCCCCCGGCCTGTTGTCAGGTCAATCTACCCAGCAGGACGATACTCTCAAGATTGAAGAGGTAGTAATAACACGGAAGCAGATTAGCTCTGAACAACCAGGTTTTAAATTCTATTCAATAGACACAGACCTGTTAAAAAGCTACGATCATTTTTCTCTGAATGATGTGCTCAGAGATGCTACTCCTTTGTTTATGAAGGAGTATGGAGCCGGTCTTACGGCAACATCATCATTCAGGGGAACCTCGGCAGGGCATACACAGGTAACATGGAATGGGATCAACATCAACGATCCTATGCTCGGGCAAACTGATTTTTCACTTATTCCATCGGGAATGATTGATAATGTGATTGTTAGCTTCGGAGGTGCCTCAATGGATCTTGGAAGCGGGGCTATAGGGGGGATAATCAACCTTGGCAATGAACCTTCTTGGAGGAAGGAAACTGTAATTTTGGTTGCACCAGGTTTGGGAAGCTATGGGAGATACAATGGTCTCATAAAAGCAAGTACCGGAAACGAAAAGTTTCAATCCGTAACAAAAGCCTTTTTGAATATCGCAGAAAATAATTTCATATTTCTTGATACTGAGATGGCCGTGCCGGAATGGAAATATCGTGAGCATAATAAGACCAGTCAGAGAAGCATTATGCAGGAATTCTACATGAGAAAATCCGCAGATGTTCTGTCTGCAAGATTCTGGTACCAATCAACATCACGCAATCTTCCAGGCTCAATCTTATACGGCTATTCCGGAGAAAAGCAATACGATGAATCATTGAGAAGTCTCATAACCTGTGATGCCGTAAGAGGAAAGATGGAGTTCTTTTCTTCGGCTGCATGGATGCTGACAGATATGCGCTACTCAAGCTTCTGGGATACGACGGGCTCGGATAATAAAGTAAACACTTTTATTCTTAAGGGTGGGATGAACTTGCTTCTGAGCGGGGCAACAACAGTCAAAATAGTACTGAATGACGAGCTCAATCTTGTAGAATCAAATTATTACTCCGGCAATATCAATCATAACAATGCATCGCTTACTATTTCAGCTGAGCGAAAAAAAGGCAAATGGTTCGGAGCAGCACTTCTCCTGAGAGAAACCCTTGATGACAAATCCTTTCTGGTTCCTGACTTTTCAGCAGGATTTGAACTCAGAACAATAAGGGGAGAAGAACACTATATTAAATTAAACCTGTCGAGAAACTCTAAAATTCCATCACTGAATGACCGCTTCTGGAATCCGGGAGGTAATCCTGACCTGAAAAACGAATATGCCTATTCACTTGAGTCAGGTTATAAACTGTCTCACACAATGGGCTCAAGATTTAAAATCAGCTCAGAGCTTAACTATTTCAACAATCACATAAGGAATATGATACAATGGTATCCTGAGACAGAGTTTATCTGGGTAGCCGGTAATATAGGCAGTGTAAATACGTCAGGATTTGAGACATCAGCTTCGCTTGGATATACGGCAAATAAATTTTCTGCCGGCTGGGATGCGGCATATTCCTTTACAAGGGCAAGGGACATTTCCACAGAAGGAACATCAGACAAACAACTGGCATACATTCCAAAACACCTGGCGAACAGTACGCTTCAGATTTCTTACAGGAATTTCTACTCAACTCTGGTGACAAACTTCACAAACCGTATATATACATCATCTGATAATACCGGATATATTGACGGTTATGCAGTCAACAGCCTTACAGGAGGGTATAAGCTGAACTTCAGGGGAAATTCTGCTGACATAAGGCTTAAAGCAGATAATATCTTCAATGCCGCATATCAGACGATTGCATATTATCCGCAGCCCGGCAGATCCTGGCTATTTGTTCTATCATTGAGGTTTAAGGTGTAGCATATGAGACACACGGGAATCCCCTTTATCTTACTGTCACTGGCTGTTGCCGTGTCGTGCACAGGCCATCGGGAAACGAGGCTGTTAAATGAACACTCTGCCTCCAGGACAGGGCCTTCCATGGCTCAGCGGTTTAAAATTGAAAAAAAAGACAGCTGCACGATACTCACAATCACTGAGCCATGGCAGGGTGCAAAAGGAATCAGCCAGGTATTCTATCTGGTAAAAAGAGGAACGAAGTTTATGCCTGAATCTGAGGCTTCAGGACTAATATATGTTCCTGTCAGGAAGATAATTTGCATGTCGTCAACGCATATTGCCATGATTTCGGCATTAGGTGAAGAACAATCCATATGCGGCATCTCAGGCACAAACTATATCTATGATCCGAAGATCAGGTCAAGAGCTGACAGCGCACTGATCGCTGAAATAGGATATGACTCAGGAATAAACCGGGAGCTTATACTCAGCATTAATCCCGATCTTATTATGATGTATGGAATCGGAAGCGAATCTTCAGGGTATGTAAGCAAGATCACTGATCTCGGAATAAAAGTGATGTACGATGCTGACTACCTTGAAACAGATCCGCTGGCAAAAGCAGAGTGGATTAAGGTGTTTGGCGCTCTCTACTGCAAAGAGGAAATGGCCGGAATGATATATGATGAAGAGGCTACAGAATATAATTATGTTAAATCAATCATCAGTGAAAAGGCACGCAAGAAATCCTCTGTGCTGCTTGGACTTCCTTACAGGGATACATGGTTCATTTCGCCGGGCAATTCCTATATTAGTACGCTTATCAGAGATGCCGGAGGGGATTATCTGTGGAAGGATACTGAATCAGCATACTCGATGCCTTACAGCTTCGAAAGCGTTTTTATGAAATCACTTAATGCCGATTACTGGCTCAATGTGGGCACTATAAACACAAAAAGTGAAATTTCATCTTTTGATGCCAGGCTTGAAAAGTTTTCCGCCTTTCTTTCAGGAAATATCTATAACAATACAAGCAGGATTTCATCCGGGGGAGGCAACGATTACTGGGAAAGCGGCACACTTAATCCACACATTATCCTGAAGGATATAGCATCGATTTTACATCCGGGTATATTTGGCGATTACGAGCTTGTTTACTATAAGAAGATTGAATAAGAAGAACTTTTGAAAGCTGCTTCAGACATAGGGAAGAACAATCATCAGATCAGAGATTATACATTGATATTCTCTATCATGTTTTTATTACTGGTCGTTTTTTTCCTCCTTGATCTGTTCCTCGGATCAGTAAGCATAAAAGCCTCAGATGTCTTTAAAGCAATCTTCAGTGACGCCGGTCGTGATATAGAGACCATAGTAATGAATTTCCGTTTTCCGAAAGCCGTCACTGCCCTGGTTGTCGGGATAGCTTTATCGCTGAGCGGACTTCAGATGCAAACTCTTTTCAGGAATCCTCTTGCAGGTCCATATGTTCTTGGTGTTAGCGCTGGCGCGAGCCTGGGAGTAGCGACAGTCATTCTGGGATTCTCAACAGGCCTTACCGTGATGAACCTGCAGGGTCTGGGCAACTGGATTCTTGTGATCTCGGCATGGATTGGAGCAGGGCTGGTGATGCTGCTTATTATGTTCATCTCTTCACGGGTGAGGGATATTATGACAATCCTGATCCTGGGCATGATGCTTGCCAGCGGCCTTTCAGCGATTGTCAGCATTATGCAATATTTCAGCAGCGAAACAATGCTTAAAGCATATGTGATCTGGACCATGGGAAGTCTTGGAAACCTGTCCTCAGGTCAGCTGAATGTGCTGGTAATATCAGTTTTGGCCGGTACATTGCTGAGCATTTTCTCAATAAAGATGCTGAATGTCTTGTTGATAGGAGAGAACTATGCCGGAAGCATGGGACTCAATATTAAACTTTCGCGGACACTTATTTTTGCGTGTACGAGCATCCTTGCAGGCAGTGTAACAGCATTTTGCGGACCAATCGGATTTATAGGCATTGCAGTTCCGCATATAGCCAGGAACATATTCCGGACATCAGACCATGCAATACTGATACCTGGAAGCATCCTTACCGGTGGCATAGTCATGCTGATAAGCGATATTGTTTCTCAACTGCCGGGCTCAGAAAGCATCTTGCCTGTAAATTCAGTCACTTCGCTTATTGGAATTCCCATTGTAATCTGGGTAATCCTTAGAAACAGACGCAATTCAGGATCGTTCTGATGAAAGAAAAAGAAGCTACGATATTATCGTTTGATGCTCTCGGGATAGGCTACGGATCAGGTGCCCGGAGAAAGATATTGCTTCCACCGCTGACTGCTTCGGCCAGGAGGGGGGAGCTCGTTGCAATAATTGGCAGGAATGGCATCGGAAAAAGTACATTGCTTCGAACTATGATTGGATTGCATACTGCATTCGGGGGACAAGTATTGATCCAGGGTGAGAATCTTTTAAAAATTCCTCGCATGGAACTTGCCCGCAGGATTGGATATATTTCGACTGAGATCATCAGGACAAGCAATATGACTGTTTTTGACCTGGTTGCGCTGGGCAGATTTCCTCATACCAACTGGATTGGCCGAATTGATAACAGGAGCAGGGAGGTTATCGATGACGCCATTGAAAAAACAGGTATGAGCAATTTTACAGGCAGGTATATTGCAGAGCTGTCAGATGGCGAAAGACAGCGGGCTATGATTGCAAGAGTGCTTGCTCAGGATGCTGCGATTATGGTCATGGATGAACCGCTCGCATTCCTTGATCTGCCGGGTAAGTATGAAATAGCAAACCTTATCAGAAATCTATCACGGACGGGAAAAACAATTGTTTTTTCAACGCACGATCTTGATATTGCGGTAAAGATTGCTGACCGGATATGGCTGATGCTCAGGGAAGGCCTTACCGAAGGATCTCCTGTAAAACTTATTGCAAATGGTTCTTTTGATGCGATGTTTGAATCCCAGGTATCTCTGACCGGTCCATTTTCAGTCTCTTCAGCAAGTGGCTATTTGAAAAATTTCCTGTAATTATCAATAAAACCGGCGATATCTTCAACTGCCAGCTTCTTTGCGATAATCTTCTTATTCCTGTCCAGAATATATACAATAGGCGTTGACTGTATATTATAATAATAGTCATAATGTGTTGCCCTGTCAGGGTCCCATCCATTTATCCAGGTCAGTTTATTCTCTTCAATATATTTAGCCCATTCAGTGCGATCGCTGATCGTGCAGACTGCAAATACTTCGACACTATACTCTTTTTCCTTATTATAATATTCCTTAAGCCTCGGAGTTGCTTCCTTGCAATGACCACAGTTAGGTTCCCAGAAATAGAGTATTGTGAAATCCTTCTCAATATCGTGTAGTGAAACAAAGATACCCCGGTAAGAGTCCATAACCAGATCCTGTGCTTTCATACCTATAAGGTTGAATCTCAGAAGCTCAACATCTTTTTTCAGCTTATCCTTGAAATCCTGGGTTACCCAATCGGCTTTTCCCGAAAGATAAACATCATCGGCAATCTTAACGAGGACAGCATCATGTCCCATTATTTCACTTTCACGGTAATGATTGAAGAGATACATTGACACATACTGGAAGACTTTTTGGTTTGGTTCACATTTTTTCAGGATCTTTTCAACCTGTGCATTTATCGAATCTGGTGACTGCATGACTACATTGGTGAAGAAGGCATTAAGCCTGGCATGCAATATTGGCGTCCTGAGGAGCCTTTCATCTGTCAGGTCGAGGTTATCAAAGAAGTGATCCTTGTTATAATTATATTTACGGATCCATTTTACTGAGTCCGGATTATGAGTTCCTGCTGGAACATCAAACTCAGGGACATTGACCGGCAGCATTGATTTCACAAGCATAGAAAGCAAATTGCCCTGATTCTCATCTATAACTTTATGGAGGTAGTTTATCTTCGACTGCTCCTGCAGTTTTTGCATTCCGGTAAGCAGTTTCAATGAATCGCTGTTCTGCTTATTAGCTTGCATGCGGCGTGCAATGGAAGCTGATTCCTGCTGCATCGCAACCCACTTCCGCTGATACCTGATAAAATACGAATTCTCCTCCGAACCCTTGAACTCCAGGGTGTTATAAAAATCCTTATATGAACATGTCACAGCAAATTGCTGATCGTCCGAAATTAATATCTCAAAATAGGTCCTGCCAGGAAGTACAATCATATAAATTCCATGCGGCAAGCTTTCGGCATCGCTGAAGATACCTGTGCCCTTAGCATCAAGTATCACTGAATCGCGTAAATATTGCTTATCCCCAAAATGATAGGCGAGGTAGATCGTTGAATCCCTTAAACCGGAGACCGTAACGGATATTTTATAGACAATCCCGGCCTGGCTGAATAATTGGGCCGATAGAATGACAAACAGAAGTCCAAAAATGCTTTTTTTCATCAAAAGGATGTTTCTGAATATGGCAAAAATAGTTAATGCAATTTCTTTGCCAAAGTGAAAACGGGACAATATTGGAAATATGTTGTATTTTTGACTGTTAATTCCTGGGTAGATCTTATGACAATATCACTGCTTGTTCCGGTTTGTGATTATGACATTGTTGCGATAGTATACAGCATGAAGAGCTGTATCGGAACAATTCCGGAATTTATCGAGATACTTATCGGCGATGACGGGTCAACCCCTGAGAACAAGGCAAAGTACAAATCTCTTGAAGGAGATGGAGTACGATTGATCAGCTATGAAAAGAATATTGGCAGATCAGCGATAAGAAACAGGCTAGCACTGGAAGCGAAAGGTGAGTATCTTCTCTTCATCGATGCTGACACTATGGTTCCCGGGACTGCAGAAGCTTTTATGCAGAAATGGCTGAATTCAGCTGGATTGGCCCGGGTCATATCAGGCGGGATTTTATATCATGAATCGCCTCCCGGCGATCCTGATAAAATCCTTCGTTGGAAAAACGGCAGAAGACGCGAACAAAAAAAAGCATCTTACAGGAACAAGCATCCTTATTCATCATTCTCTACATTTAATGTCTTGATTGACAGGACAATATTCGAGAAACTCAGATTTAATGAGGAGATAAAACAGTACGGACATGAAGACAGCCTGTTCAGCTACCAGTTACATAAGGCAGGTATCGATGTTGCACATATTGATAATGGCCTCATACATGATGGAATAGAGACAAACAGGGATTTTATTAATAAGACGAAACTTGGCATTGAGAACCTCAGCAGGCTCTATGATTGCGTTACCGACAAAAAGACATTTGCCGCTACAGTCAAGATGGTAAGAGATTACCGATGGTTAAGTTTATTCAGACTAACCCTTGTTCTTGCCGGACTCTTTATTCGTTTCAGGGAGAGGATGGAACTCAGGATCGATAGTTCAAATCCGCCTTTATGGCTTTTCGATGCATATAAAATTTCGATGTTCTGCACATACCGTGAAATTCACAGGCGGAAGAAAATAATTCCTTCATTCATCCTATAGATCAATCTTCACCAGGTCGATATTACTATCGAGCTTTTTTTACCTTTCAGGACGAAGTCAAACCTGAGGCAAATTCAAGAATTTCTACTTTCATTTTTAATATTTTCGTTGTTAAAATAACAATTTTAATTACACACCATAAAGCTTTTTGTATATTTGAATAAAGTTATATTAAGGTATATTAGACTATTCAGAAAATGGCAAATCCCGTATCATGGGCATTCAACCAGATTAAAAAGTGGAACGATGCAATATGGCACACGCCACTCTCCGAATTATCCAAAAGAAAAAGCTTTTTGATTAAGCAGGTCAGGATCATTGTTATTGCAGCCAGAGGATTTTTAAACGATAAAGTCCAGATACGTGCGGCTGCACTTACTCTCTATACCCTTCTCTCAATTATTCCCTTTGTAGCTATTGCACTTGCCATAGCCAAAGGTTTTGGGCTCGATCAGAACCTCGAATCAATAATAACCATGTCGAAGGAGTTCCAGTCTTACAGCGGAGTATTACAGCCACTGCTTGAGAAAGCAAAAGAAACTGTACAATCTACGCGGGGAGGATATATCGCCGGAGTAGGTGTAATAATATTGTTCTGGTCTGTGATCTCACTGCTTAATCAGATCGAAACTTCATTTAATCATATCTGGCAGATATCGAATCCGAGAGCATGGTACAGGAAGTTCACCGACTATCTGACAATCATGCTTATTGCCCCCGTATTGCTGATCGTTTCAAGCAGTTTGACAGTCTTTGTTAGCACTGAACTGACTGAATTCATGGATAAAGCCCGGATCCTTACATTCTTTAAGCCGATAATAGGCTTCCTCATCAAATTGTCGCCATATCTTCTTACATGGATGATCCTGACTCTGATATTCATAATAATGCCAAATGCCAGGGTAAAATTCATGCCGGCTCTTGTTTCAGGAATTATTACCGGAACAGTTATCCAGGTGCTTGGATGGCTCTATCTCGACCTTCAGTTCGGTATTACCAGGCTGAGTGCAATCTACGGAGGTTTGGCTGCCATACCTCTGTTTATAATACTTCTCCAGACCAGTTGGCTGGTTATACTCCTGGGCGCAGAATTATCTTTCGCCAACCAGAATATCTCACGGTACGAATTTGAATCGGGCGCACTTAATATAAGCCACTTTCAAAAACGCGCACTTGTGCTGATGATTATGCACATGATAATCAGGAATTTTAATATAGGCGAAAAACCGATAAGTGCGGAAAAAATCAGCAAATCATTAAAGATACCGGTACGCCTTGCACGAGATATACTGCAGGATTTGAGTAGTTCAAACCTCGTTTCAATCATTCACGAGCATGAGAGTAAAGAAGAATTATACCAGCCGTCGCTCGATATTAATAAGCTCACAGTCACTTATGTCCTGTCCCGCCTCGAAAGGAAAGGAACAGATCAGAAAATAGTTGTCAGGCATGAGGAATACGGCAGGATAGTATCAATACTCGAAAAATTCGAGAAACTTTCAGTTAAATCAGATTCCAATATCCTTATTAAAGATCTGTAGCAACAGGGGTTGTTGCATCCTTTTTGGTATATGATCTTTTCTTTTTGTGGCTTTCGACAAATCTTATGAATTCGCTGTATGATGCCCAGTTATGGAAGAAGTAATGCGGCATTGGGAGTGTGATATGGCGTGTAGCCTTTTGTTTCTTCCAGTACAGGTTCATGTTGTCTTTAGGGAATACGCGATCGATCTCGCTTGTGACTGCGTAATCCCACCTGAATCCTGGTTCCGACCGCTCCATCATTCTGTTATACATCCACCTGAGTTCATCATGAAGTGATTTGATAGTGCGCTGAGGCACCTTATCCTTATTCAGCTCAAAGGTTTTTTTGTCGCCGAACATCCTCAGGTAGAATTTTTCAATGTTGACTTCGGTAATATTATTGAGCGTACCTTCAAAAACGTGAAGAGGGATCCCATATTTGTCATCAGCCGGTATTGGAGTCCCGTTGACGGCAATTGTCACATCTGCCTTTATTCCTGTTTTAGGGGAGAGATATTCCGCTGCCCATACTCCAAGAGACCATCCGATTAAAACGATCTTCTTATATGTCTTCATTTCGGGAAGGACAAGGGGTTCGTCGGCAGAATAGTTTGAAAAGAGAATAAAATCAAATTCATCATTGCAGAACGGTGCGAAGAAATTCTCGTCGGTACCCCATCCTCCGTACATGACAACAAGCTGGTTGTTAATTTCTTTTCTCCTGATGTAGGTTTTCATTATACGGGCTGCTGAATTTTATGAAACAGAGGCAGATTCAGCAACAGAATCACAAAGATAGTGTATTTATCGATTGGGTAACCACAAAAAAAATAAGAGGAGAAAGGGTGGTTGTGAAAATCAGGGAGCGGGTTTTTTAATTCCCGTGTCTACTGTCTGATAAAAGGATGGAACCATGGTAAGCTGGCGCTATTCCTCAGGCTCCAGATGTGAAAGTCAATGTCTGCAATACAATCCTTTTGATTTTCACTCCCAACCCTTACTCATCTCCTCTTATACCAATAGCATGAGCTGGAAACAAATTTATTATAATAAAATCAAAACTGCAAATATTTCATGAAAAAAAATATTAAATCATACTGCTTCGGAAATTGGTTAATTAAATGTAAATTTGATAGGCATCGAAAGCTGAATTATACCTATGGTTGCCGAACTGGAACAGATATCATACAAGGATAACGGAGGGTTCGTTGCTGAATATATAAGCGATACGGGAGGATTATGGCACTTTCACCCGGAATATGAGATCGTCCTTAATATGAAAAGCAATGGAACACGCATTATAGGTGATAGTGTGGAACTCTTCGACCAGTACGACATGGTGCTGATAGGCGGTAAAATACCTCATTCCTGGAATTACTACAAAACAGAAAAAGGGCTGCCCGAGAAACACGGGATCATGGTCCATTTCAGACAAGCATCGCTTGGAGATGCTCTTCTTGCCCAGCATGAGCTCCATTGCGTTCGCGATCTGATGAACCAGGCTGAAAGAGGGATAGTATTTTCAGTGGATGATGCCCGGAAGGCGGAGAAACATCTGGCCCAGATGGTCAGCAATACCGGGATTGATAAAATGATTGATTTTTTCAATATCCTCCGAATCATGTGCAGCTCCGAGAAGAAAGCACTGCTCTGTTCAGAAAACTACAAACAGGCTTATGATGAAAGAGGGAACAAGAGGATGGCAGAGGTATACACTTATATAAAGGAAAACTATTTCAAGCCTGTGACTCTTGAAAAAATATCCAAGATAGCCCACATGAGCCCGTTTGCCTTCAGCCGTTTCTTCAAGAAAAACTGTGGCGCCGGATTTGTCGAATACCTTAACCGTGTCAGAACCAACAAAGCCTGCTATCTTCTGCGCGAAACTGATTACCAGGTCCACAACATAGCTGTAGAATGCGGTTTTGGCAGTATCTCGAATTTCAACAAGCAATTCCGTAAAACTGAGGGCATTTCTCCGCGTGACTACAGGGCTCAGTTTAAGTAATAATCCTGTAACATACTTAAGAATCAGCAACCAGAAACCAGTAACATTGCTTATTTATTTCTGCAACTAATATTCAAACTATGGCCATGACACTTCTTGAAAAAATACTTGCCTCACATTCAAAATTCGATTCCGTTAAACCAGGTCAAATTGTGGATATTGATATTGATGTCCGTGCGGCACGAGATTTCGGAGGCGCAAATGTTGTGAAAAATATCAGGGATCATGGGCTTTCTGTTGCAGATCCCGGAAAGACGCTTTTTACTTTCGACTGCAATCCTACCGGATCGGATCAGAAATATGCCGTAAACCAGCATGCCTGCCGCTTATTTGCACGTGAAAACGGAATAAATGTATATGATATTGACGCTGGCATAGGAACCCATATCATGATTGACCTGGGTTATGTTGTCCCTGGCTCAACAGCAGTGTCTACTGACTCTCATGCTAACATACTTGGCGCTGTTGGCTCTTTTGGACAGGGAATGGGAGACATGGACATCGCTGCGGCCTGGAATTCAGGGAAGATCTGGTTCAAAGTGCCGCCATCTGTAAGGATTAATTGTTCAGGTGAAATCAGCAGGGATTTATCCGCAAAAGATTTTGTGCTCAATCTGCTCGGTAAATTTGGCGCAAATACCCTTCTCGGGTATTCAATTGAACTATATGGCAATTGCATCGATAAAATGACTCTTGATGAGAGAATTACAGTTTCATCGATGGCAACTGAAATGGGAGCCATTATAATACTCTTCCCTCCTTCAGAGGAAGTGATCCTGTATTGCAAAGAGCATTCAGTAAGAGACTTCAATCCGGTTTTTGCGGATGCAGATGCCGTTTATGAGAAAACTTTTGATCTTGATGTCAGTAAGTTTGTTCCGATGGTTTCCCGTCCCGGTGAGCCACACGATACAGTTGATGTCAAAGCAGTTGCCGGGATCAAAATAGATTCAGCATTTATCGGAAGCTGTACCAACGGCAGGGTGGAAGACATGCAAAAGGCGGCTGAAATCCTGAGGGGACGTAAGGTGGCGCCGGGAGTTGTACTGAAGATTGTGCCGGCAACTGATGCAATATGGAATAAATGCCTCAAAGAAGGTTTGATCGGGATATTTAAAAATGCCGGAGCTCTGGTATCTAATGCAGGTTGCGCAGGGTGTGCCGCAGGCCAGGTTGGACAGAACGGGCTGGGTGAGATCACTATAAGTACAGGAAACCGTAATTTCCCCGGGAAACAGGGAAAGGGCAGTGTGTACCTTGCCTCACCCGGAATTGTTGCAGCTTCAGCCATTGCAGGACATATTACAACACCGGATAACATCCCGGCAGTTCCTTCCTCTTATAGAATAACATCAAAACTCCTATCGACTGAAAAAGTTATTCCGGGAAAGAAACATTCAGCTCAGAAACCATCATCATTAGAAGGAAAGGCCTGGTTAATCCAAAAGGATAATATCGACACCGACATGATCTTTCATAATAAATACCTCGCTATCACCGATATAAAGGAAATGGGGCAATTCACCTTTGACAATCTGAAAGATCACGAAGATTTTGCAAAGAAAGCCGGAGCCGGTGACATCGTCGTCGCAGGAAAAAATTTTGGAAGCGGAAGCTCCAGGCAGCAGGCTGTTGATTGTTTTATATCGTTGGGTATCAGTTGTATAATTGCTGAATCGTTTGGAGCGATATATGAACGAAATGCAATAAATGCTGCATTTCCGGTTATCGTTTGCAAAACGCTGAATGAGCTGGACTTAATGAACGGCGACATGTTGAACATTGATATTAAAACCGGGGCAGTAATAAATCTGAGAAACAAAAAGATCACTATGGCAGAGCCATTCTCTGAAGTGCAGTACACAATATACCAGAGAGGAAGCCTGCTGGGCTGATACCATAAAACTCAAAGCATTAATGTATATGAAACCACAAACTTTTGCCGAAAAGATATTTAAAGCGCCTGCAGGAGCAATAATATTTGCCCGCCCGGACATAATCCTCACACACGATAATACATCGAGCATTTTCAATACATTTAAGAAAATGGGGGGAGAGAAAGTTAATGCTCCTCCTGCCGATTCAAAGCTTGCAACACAGTACCAGGAAATAAGGGATATTGTTAAAAAGCAGGGAATAGAGAACTTCTACGATTCCGGAACAGGAATATGTCATCAGTTAATGGCGAACCATGCACAGCCGGGCATGCTCATTGTCGGCAGCGACAGCCATACTTCAACTGCGGGTGCATTCAATGCATTTGCCGCAGGGATCGACCGGACTGAATCCGCAGGAATCTGGAAGAGGGGAGAAACATGGTTCAGGGTGCCTGAATCAATAAAAATCACACTTAAGGGTAAGCTGGGAAAAAATGTATCAGCCAAGGATCTTGCATTATGGATAATCGGAATGATAGGATCAGATGGCGCCAATTATATGTCTATTGAGTACCATGGGGAGAGCGTTAAAACCCTGAATATTGCCGACAGGATGACCATAGCCAATCTTGCATCGGAAATGGGAGCAAAAAATGCTGTTTTTCCGGCAGACAAAGTCTTGTCTGATTTTCTCGGCTCAGAGAGTGAAGGGATCTGGGCCGATAATGGCGCAAAGTATTTCAGGGAAATAGAGATTAACCTTGGGGAGGTTTTTCCTGTTGTGGCTGCGCCGCATAATGTAGACAATATTAAATCAGTCAGCGATGTTGCAGGAGCGGTTGTTCACGAAGGCCTCATCGGAACATGCACAAATGGCAGAATTGAAGATCTCCGGATCGCAGCTTCAATACTGAAAGGGAAAAAGATCAAAGAGGGATTCCAGTTAAATGTAATACCGGCTTCGAGGGAAATATATCTGACAGCTATCGAAGAAGGACTTATTGCAGATATGGTTAAAGCAGGCGCAAATGTTCTGACTCCCTCTTGCGGACCCTGCCTGGGAACAGGGCAGGGTATACCCGCAAGCGGACATACAGTTATCTCCACTGCCAACCGAAATTTCCTTGGAAGGATGGGCAACAAAGAAGCATCAATTTATCTGGCATCGCCCGCCACCGTCGCAGCATCTGCGCTGTCCGGGGAAATAACTGATCCCCGCATCAAGCCAGGAAACGAAAAGTTTCCTTATCAGGTTGAGCAGAGCAAAACATTTGTAATAAAACCTGGAGAGAACAGAAGATCGGAAAACATCTGGAATTATGCCGATGTTGACAATTTCAATACCGACCAGATGTTCGCCGGGAAGCATACATATAATGTTTTAAGCTCTGATCCGGATGCGATTCTTCCTTTGCTCTTTGCTGATTTTGACGCTTCTTTCAACAGGAATGTTGCAAAAGGTGACATAATAATCGCAGGCGACAATTTCGGTTGCGGGAGCTCGAGGGAGCATCCTTCTGTTGGACTTGCTCATGCAGGAATAAAGGCAGTGATTGTCAAGTCGGTGAACAGGATATTTTACCGGTCCTCAATAAATCAGGGACTTGCACTGATAGTGCATAAAGAAGCAGTTGAATCATACAACCAGGGTGACAGTGTCGGCATTAGTTTTGATCTGGGTGAGATTGTTATAGGACAGAAGAAGTTCACCTTTGAACCATTACCGGAGAAGCTTCGGCTGATCCTCGACAAAAAAGGTCTGGTTAACTATATGAAGTTTTTATAAAAAGTGTATTTTTGCACCCGTTATTTGGTTCCGTAGCTCAGTTGGATCAGAGCAACAGCCTTCTAAGCTGTGGGTCGCGCGTTCGAATCGCG